>JACRDE010000461.1 GCA_016212935.1 Desulfomonile tiedjei
AATTCTCTGGCCACGTTTGCAAGATGGCCGGCGACGCCACCAAGCTCTGTCACGACACCGGCGGCGTGGCTGAGCAGAGGCGCCCATCTTGGCAGTGACTGAGCAGTTACAAGCACCGCCCCATCCGGAAATTTCAGTTTGTCCACGTCGTTGCGGACAACAAACACCGGACCGCAAGCCACTCCCGGGGAAGCGGTAACTCCGCCTCTGGTGAGCGAGGTCTCATTTTCCAGTTCGGCGTCCAACCCAGGAGTCGCATCCGAGGCCAGAGCCACTTGCTGGAGAGGTCTACATTGAAGAATATAGATTGATCCTTCAGGAGATACGGCCCATTCGATGTCCTGAGGAGAACCGTAGTATTCTTCGAGTTTCACCGCCATGAGAGCCAAGGATTCCGCCTGCTGATCTGTCAAAGAAGACAGGTTGGCTCTGTCGTCCGGCACCTCCAGCCTGCAAACACCTTCATCAGGAAAGCACCTGAATTCCAGCCGCTTTTGCTTAATATCTTTGTGTATGACCTCTATCGGATTTCTGGACACAACGAACACGTCAGGGTCCACGGTACCGTCCACAACGGCTTTGGGCAAGCCCCAAACAGCATCGATGAATATCGACTTGTCGCGAATGTTGAGGGGGTTGCTGGAGTACATCACCCCTCCAGCCACAGCATCCACCATGGCCATGCATCCCACACACATGGCTACGTCTTCGTCAGGGATACCTCTTGCCATTCTGTAACTGACTGCCGGAAGCCCGTACTTGCTCGCCACAACCTCTTTGTATGCGTCAATGATGTGATCCTCGCCAACGTTGAGTATTGACCTGAACTGGCCGGCAAAGGTCGTGCCTGCAACGTCCTCCCCGAGTGCGCTACTCCTCAGGGAAACCTTCACGCCCGGTGAAGTCTCGGTCAGGATTTCGCTGTATGCCCCTAGAATTGATGTCTCCACGTCCTCCGGGACAGATGAGCGCATTATCAGTTGCTGAATATCGGAACTTAAGGCGTACAGATCGTCAAGCTTATCTGAATCCGCTGCCTGAATTCTGCGGTCGATTTCTGCCTGCAAATCGTTGTGTCGAACAAACCGTTCATAAGCCAGGGCAGAAATTACAAATCCGCTTGGAACGGGCAGATTGATTTCATTCTTGATCTCAGCCACGTTCGCCATTTTACTGCCCACCTGATCCAACATTTCCCTGGTCACGGATTTGAGCGGAAGTGTCAGGAAATCACCTTTGGGCATCTTCTTGAAGGTCAGAACCCTGTTCATACTGTCCTGGATTACCCTGAAGCGGCCGTAGAGTTCAGAATATTTTCCTGGGGCGAGTTCGTCCAAATTCTTGATTATCCGGAACACATTGACCAGTACCGCTGTGCTGTTCGACCTGACGAACGACATTCCAAAGGTCTGGTTTCCTTCCAGAGCTTTTTCAAGGTCTGACATGATTTCAAGAGCTTTGTTATTGGCGGTAAGGAGAAGCTTGAAATTATGATACCTGGTGGAGAACGCGGCCCTCAGTTCATGGATACTTGCTGAATCGCTCTTTTGCCGTTTTCGTCCGAAGATCTTCTTAAATAGCTGGAGAAGTTTCGCCATATTATTCTCGACTGATTATGTACAGACTCTGTTTTCTCAGACGAACACTCTTTGGCGCCATGTTTTACGCCTCGGGCGTCTTCGTGGCATGGGAAAAGGGATGATTGTATTCAATTCCACATTCTTATGCTGGAGTTCTGGCCCGCAGACCTCTCCATTTATCCCAAATATAATCATACAGGAATTCTGTGGTCGGTTGGAAGCGCGGAAGGAGCCCCCGAAAAGGCTCCTCCTAGAGTTAAAAAGGATTACATCTCTTTCTTGGCTCCGGCTTTCATTTCCAAGCCTATGCCTTCAAACAGAAACAGTACCGCTATGCCCCACCAGAGGGTGTAAATGACGTAAAAGATTAAGGAAAACGTCAAGATGCCCATGCGCGAAGAGGCTGTCTGAGGGGCGATGCCGAAGAAGTTGTACGCTACTTCCACTCCCTTCTTTACAACGTCGCCTACAAAGGCCGATTCCTTGAATTTGTTTTGTCGTTTCAGATCCTTGTCCATCTCTTTGTACACGTTCCACCATACAAAGAGGGCATCTTTTCCAGGTAATCCGTATTTCGACTGCAATTCCTGGTCACGGTTGTTGAACAGGGCGGCTGAATCGTTCAGGGATGCCTCGACCACTTTCCCTAAGTCACCGCTGGCCTTTATCTGAGGTCCTTCGGCTGTCACTTTGGCTCCAGCGGCAGTCAGAATCTTGGATGCCTGTTGAGCCATTTCAGCGTTCTTGAGCTTAGCCGTGATTTCGAACTGGCTTCCCATAAAAGCTTGGTTCTTCTTTTTCAGATCCGGAACATAGTCCGTGGAGCCCTTGGAAATGGAATTGAACAACCTGTCTGCCGCCTTCAAGGCGTTTTCACCATCGAAGAAAGGCAAAAACATCAAGATGAGCACGGTGAAAAAAGTCACTGTGAGGAGAAGTCCTTTTATAAAGGCGCCTTTGTTTCGAATCATGGCTCAGACCTCCCCTCTCAACGCCTTGGTGTTGCTCAGAAACTTGGCAATAACCCAAAAGGCGAAGATCCCGATGACCACAAAAAATATGATCAGACCGGCAAAGCTTAGGCCTTTCGCCATAGCGTCGGAAATCTCGATAAGCTCCATCTGCTTAAGTTTTTCCGGAAGAGCGAAAAACCGATTCACAAACCCCGCAAGGATGGAGAGAGCATAGAACCCACGGATGTAAATACCTTTGACCACCTTTGTAGTGAGGGCTCCGACCTGAATCCCGACGAGAGATCCGAGCAACATGCCCATTGCCAGGGTATAAAAGATGAATCCGTAAACCGCGTACTGAGCGATCGACGCGAATCCGGCCGTGAAAATGATTTGCAGGATGTCTGTTCCTACAGTGGTGAATGAAGAAACTCCAAGGATGTAGACGAATATGGGGAAAGTGAGGAAGCCCCCGCCCACGCCCATAATGGCAGCCGCAAAGCCAACTATTGCACCGCAGATAGCAACGAACAGGGCAGGGATTTTCTTTCCGCCTGGAACCAGGTCCTCGTCAAAGGTAATAAGAGGAGGAATCTTAGCGGCCTGGAGCCTTGCCGGCATCCCTACTTTTCCGGACGCAGCCTCGTCACCATGAGCGCTTTCTCCGTGATGAGCGCCAACGTCCCCAGGGGCTTTTCTAAGTTTCAAGAAATCGAACATAGCATAAAAGCCCAGGAACCCAAGCAAGACCACGTACACCACACTTATGAACAGGTCGCTCAAAACAGGGTTGTGCTCATACAGTGCCCTGTTTATAAACCCACCGCCCATGACTCCGGCTCCTGAGCCCACAAGGAATGCAATGGCCAATGAGACTGACACATTACCCAACTTCCTGTGCACTGCCGTTCCCATGATCGCCTTTGCGAAAATGTGAAACAGGTCGGTGCCCACGGCCAGAATTCCTTTGACTCCTGCACTCATGAGTGCAGGAGTTATTATGAATCCACCGCCGGCTCCGATGCAGCCTGTGATTAGACCTGCCCCCAAACCGACCGCAATGGAAACCACAAAGATAAACGGGTCATAGTTTGCTGGTTGATAGGCCTTGTAACCCCCGAGGTATCCTTCGCTTCCCGCTGCCATAGCCAGACCGGTCAGCAAAGCCGGGATTGCCATCAATCCCAATAGATAAAGCTTCTTCTTGTCCCGCAAAATGCTCATGGACGTCTCGTAGTCCCATCTCGCGTGAGCCTGGGACGCCGCCATGAGCATCCGGTACAATTGCTTCAACTTCATTCTCCGTCCTCCAGTTATACTGAAAATATCGCAGACCACTAGATCCAAGGTCGCGCAATGGCCATGTTAAAGCTTTGAGATTAATATTTCGCGAGAGGAAAACTTGACGCGCTTACGGAGAGCCTGTTCAACTGTCCCCGTAAGGAATGCAAAGAATATTAACAGAAACATTTACACATTGAAAAGAGTAAAATGTCCCTGCAAGTCAAATTCCAAAATTGTCGCTAGCCCCACGCGCGAGATAACGATTCACGAACACCCCGTAATTCAATCCGATTTAACTTCCAGCGATCGAGGCAACTTGCATTCCACGTCCTCTTCGCGACACCACTTCCTTTTATAGGCATCCTGAAGTTTGTAAAGTAATTCATCTATGTCCATAGGTTTCATCAAATAGTCAAAAGCTCCCAGCTCCATGCCCTGGATAGCGACCTCCACGTTGGCGTGACCTGTCAGCATTATGACTTCCACGGCCGGCTTTATCCTTTTTATTTCCTTTAGGGTTTCAAGGCCGTCCATGTCCGGCATTCGTACGTCGAGAACCACCACGTCCACAGGATTCTGCCGAAGCATTTCCAGCGCTACTCTTCCGCTCTCGGCGGAGGTAACGTCCAATTTTCTCTTTTTCAGTCTTTTTACCAGGGTCTCCAAGAACTCCGTCTCATCGTCCACCAATAGGACACGAAATTCTGTCACTTGCCTTCCTCCCGTTTGCATGCATCCATTATTCTTATCATAAGGTCCTCCAAATCGCATGGCTTTGTGAGGTAATCGTACGCCCCCAATGTCATTGCGTTTGTCGCAGCGTCTTCGGAGCCGTGACCGGTGAGCATGATTACAGCCATTTTAGGGACCATCCTTTTCATGATTTTCAGGACTTCAATCCCATCCATATGCTCCATCTTGAGATCTACAACAGCTACATCGAAATCCTGCTTTCGAATGGCTTGAATTCCTTCCGCACCGCTCGGAGCGGAAGTCACTCGAAAGTTTCGCCTCGCAAGTCTTTTCGCGAGAGTACTCGCAAATCCTTCCTCATCATCCACCAGCAGGATTCTTATAGGGCCGGAGAATGGCTTCAAGTCTGTCATTTCCTTGACCGAGTGGGCATCAAATCCTGGGACTTGATTTTACTTCCGCTAATCAGATACAAACCGAGCGTCGTCGACAAGCATTATAACTCCAAAGAGAGGATAATTCTTACTTATTTCTTCGTGGAGCGGGCATCTGAAACTGTCCAAAGACTCACTGTATTCGGTGAATCGTGGCACGGCACCCAGTATCGACTAGTTCTGAGCTGCTCTCAGGGCGCGGTTCTAATACCAATGCTCGTTCAAAGCAGTAAGAATTTGGGGAACCTTCTTTAGTAAAGAAGGTTCCCCAAATTCTTACTGCTTTGATTGAGGGTTAGTATAAGTGTCTGCAACGCTACTTCCGTGAAAGGTAAATGGTAGTGTTGAATAAACGATAGGCGCGTGTCTAGAGGTGGTTGCAAAACCTCATACACGTTTTACGACAATCATGATGCATGCCAGCTGAATGAAAGCGTCGTACATGAAGTCCTGGTGCTCGTATCGGACGACTATGCGTCGAAAGTTTCC
>JACRDE010000469.1 GCA_016212935.1 Desulfomonile tiedjei
AGTCAGCGCGAAATTCGTTTACGCCATGGCTTGGGCGATAGCATTCATGGCTGCCGGTGTCGGAGGAACTCTGCTGGGGAACATAAACGGTCTGAACTATTCCGTGAGCACGTTGGGCTTACTGGTCCTTCCAGTAGTGGTTTTCGGAGGTTTGAATTCAATACCCGGGGCCATTGTGGGCGGGATAACCATAGGTTTATTGCAGAACCTAGCAGGCGGTTACCTGGACTACTATTTTCCGGGTGGAATCAAAGAAATCGCCCCGTTTATCTTCATGGTAGTATTCCTCTTGTTCAAACCCTACGGGCTCTGGGGTTGGGAACGTATAGAAAGGGTTTAGTCCATGAGTTATCTTCCCTGCGGCGTATACTTCGAGAATTACAGAGAAGACCAGAGGTGGTGGCGTACTGGGTTCATCAAAGGCAAGATGGTCCTGATGGCGGTTTTGCTTTTCGCATTCCCAGCTCTCGTGGACTCCCAGTGGTTATCGGTAGCGTATACCATAAACTACTATATACTTGCTGCATTAGGGGTTCAACTTCTGGTGGGATATTGCGGGCAGATTACGCTGGGTCACGCAGCGTTTGTGGCCGTGGGAGCATATTGCAGCGCCATGATGGTTCTGTTCATCCCCTGGCCCCAATTCTTGGTTGATGCCGGTTTGTCATATCCGATCAGCATGATATGCGCAGGATTTGCAGCGGGGTTGTGGTCCGTGCTATTCGGCCTGCCGTCAGCCCGTGTGAAAGGTTTTTACCTGATCATGACGACAATGGCTGCGCAGTGGATCACGGTTCCGCTCGTGATCACCCAATACGTGAGCCAAATCGGAGGTCGTGGCCAGGCGTTTTCGATTCCTCCGGGAACGATCAAAGTGGGTCCGATTGAGTTGGACGCTTCAACTCAAATCGGTTCCTTGGAAATAACCGGCGACATGAAAATATACTATTTCTCGGTAATTCTCGTGGCGTTATGTTTGTTGGCCATGGGGAACCTGCTGAGATCCAAAATGGGTCGGGCCTGGATCGCTATTCGCGACAATGACATTGCGGCTGAGACAATGGGAGTAAACATTGTAGCGTACAAGCTACTGGCCTTTTTCACTGCGGGATTCTTTGCAGGCATTGCAGGAGCATTTTATGTAAGCACCCTTTCTTTCGTCAGCCCTGAGCACTATGAGTGGTTCTATTCATTGTTGTGGGTCGGTATAATCCTTATTGGAGGAGTCGGGAGTATTCAGGGTCTGGTTTTCGGCTCAGCGTTTGTAGTGCTCGTTTTCAAGGTACTTGAAATGTCCGTTTTGGGATTTAGCGACTTTGTTATGCAATCATATCCGAATCTTGGGTGGATGACCACAAAGATAATTTTTTTCAAAGAGTCGGCGTTCGGGCTTGCCATCATCTTCTTCCTGATGTACGAGCCAAACGGCTTGAGTTACCGTTATTGGCAGTTGAAAAACTATTTCAACCTTTGGCCGTTCTCGTATACTGGGAAATAGCCTTTAGGAAAAACCGAGAGGAGGTGAATATCCGATTGCAACCCGAAGGAGTAGATGTACGACAAGCGTCAAGTTTGTAACCAATCTGAGGGAGGTCTTAGAAGATGAAGAGAATCCTGCTGTTTTGTTTGACTCTTTTTTTCATTTGCTCAACAGCTTTCGGCGCGGACGAAATTAAAGTGGGCTCCATCAATGATTTGACCGGAGCAACTTCCGATGTGGGAAAGGACGCCGCCCTGGGAATTAGAGAATGCGTTACCTACGTCAACGATAGCGGTGGTATCAACGGTAAGAAGATCAAGTTGATACTTCAGGATTACGGGTACAGGATTCCGGAGGCCCACACCCTGTACAAGCGGTACAAGGACCAGGACAAGATAAGCCTGCTGCTCCAGTGGGGCACAGGAGACACTGAAGCCCTCTCTCCGACCGTCAACAAAGACAAGATGGTAACAATCTCCGACTCCTTGTCAGGGCATTTGTGCGATCCCAAGAAAACTCCTTACAACTTCATTTACAGCACTGATTATTCCACTAATGCCAGGGCCGCGCTCACAGCTTGGTACGAGGAAGTATGGAAGAAAAGCGACAAATGGAAGCAAGCCAGAGAGTCCGGACAGAAACCAAAGCTAGTGTGCTTCTACATGTTTGCCGCTCCTTATGCAAGCGCTCCAATTAAGGCTATCAAAGACCAGGCCGCACTGTTGGGGATAGAAGTCGCAAAAGACCAGGACGTTTCATTGACCGCTCTCGATGCAAAGAGCCAGGTCCTGGGCGCCAAGGGTGAAAATGCCACGATAGTCTGGCACGGCAACACCACAATGTCGGTCGCCACGGCAGTCAAGGACGCTTATGCCCTGAAGTTAGACGCAGACCACATAGTAAACAACTGGGGGTTTGACCATAACCTTGTGAGAATGACCGGAAAAGCCGGAGAAGGAGTTATCGGGGCTGCCGCGTGCGCATTCCTGGGCGATAACGTGCCTTACATGGACAAGGTTATCGAATACACCAAGAAGGTTAACCCCGGTGTGCCGTTTGAAAAGAGAGACATAAGGACCGTTCAGGCATGGGTCAAAGTTTCCCTCGCGTGTGCCGGTCTCCAAAAAGCGGACAAGGCAGGAAAACTTGACGGACCGAGCATCAAGGCGGCTCTGGAATCATTGAAGGATTGGTATCCCTTTGACAAGGAAAATGCCCTCGGACGTCCGCCCACCACCATCACTGACACCGATCACAGGCCGAGCCCTGTGTCGACGCTGTACACCATCAAGGACGAAAAGATCACTCTTTTCACGAAGATCAACATGAAGGAAAAATTCCCTGACAAATGGCAGAGCTGGCTCGGATGGTAATAAACGAGACGGGGGGACCTTCCCGCCCCGAAGCACGCCATATCATCCACGGGCGTATAGCGAAAGAGGGAGAATCTTGTGGCCGATAATAACAGTATCCTGAAGATCAACAATATCGAGGTCAGGTACCACGAGGTTATACTTGTCCTGAAAGGGGTGTCCATACAAGTTCCTGAAGGCGGAATAGTGGCACTTCTAGGGGCAAACGGCGCCGGAAAGAGCACGACCCTCAAGGCCATTTCGGGACTGCTCAATCACGAAGACGGCGAAGTCACCGACGGCAGCATTGAGTTCATGGGAGACCGTATCCATAAATTGCCGGCAGAGGAAATCTCCAAGAGGGGTATCATCCAGATAATCGAGGGAAGACGGGTGTTCGAACACCTTACCATCGAGGAAAACCTTCTTGTGGGAGGCCATTTGAGGCCGACAGGGCTCAAAGAACGGCTGGACGTGGTCTATCACTACTTCCCGCGTCTCAAGGAACGTCGAAACATCATGGCCGGATTCGTCAGCGGCGGTGAGCAACAGATGTGCGTCATC
>JACRDE010000474.1 GCA_016212935.1 Desulfomonile tiedjei
AAACTCTTTACTAAAGAGGGTCCCCCAAATCTTACTTCTTTGAATGCGCATTCGTATAACGGGGGAGGCCCTGTGATAGTGATTAGCGCCCAGGTCTTACTAATCTCGGTGCATAGGAAATACGGTTAAGTCAAACAAACGCATAATCAAAGGCTCTCCCCGAAATGTCCCCGGAAAACTTAATTTCACAGGATGAGAGCTGGCGCAACCAGCTCCGCCAAGTTCATTACTTTGGCCTTGATGCCGTAGTGGTCGACTATCTCTTTGAGTTGGTCCGTGCAGTTGTGACATGACTGCAAGACCACATTGGCGCTGGTGGCCCTTATTTCTTCAGCCTTTATTTTGCCAGCCCTGATTCGGCGCTCTGAAAATTCCGGCATGGCCAGCGCCCCACCGCCACCTCCGCAGCAGAAGCTATCCTCTCTGTTGTGTTCCATTTCCACAAAATCATCAACAGCGGCACGCACGATTATCCTGGGCTCTTCCAGCACACCGCCGGAGCGGGCAATATTGCAGGAATCATGATACGTGAACCGCTTGCCGGCATGCACGGATTTGTCGAGCGTGATTCGTCCCTTCTGGATAAGATCCGCCATCAGTTCCATCATGCTGGTAATCTTAAAGGGCACTCCACCCAGCCAGTTCGGCATCTCCCATCGCAATGCCCTGTATCCGTGCCCGCATTCGCCGGAAAGCAGGTACTCACACTCGAGTCGCAGAACATCCTCATACTGCCATTGGGCAAAGAGCTTCGCATCCGGATCTATGCCGCTGAACATCGCATAATTGGTCAGGTCCCAGTACCTGGAAGAGATTGTGAAATCAACGCCCGCGGCATTTAGGACCTTGGCTGTGGCTTGAATGGTAAGGGGGTAGTATTTTGGCTCACGTGGGTTCAAGGTGAGGAAATACTGTGCTCCCTTCTTGTCCACAGGAATTTTGAAATTCTCGCAGCCGTCTTCCGACTGAAGTTCTTCTTCGATCCACTCTATGGTCTCCACGAACTCGTCACGGGGTACGGCCATGTTGTTGCCATTGTTGTAGTGAGCGTCAATTGTTTCCTGCAGGTGTTTGGGAACCCGCCCAACCTGCGTCATAATCCCTCGGGCCGCCCGAACCAGCATCCCGTAATCCACTCCCATAGGACAATTGAAAGTGCACCTTCGACACATGGTGCATGCGCCCCAGAGCTTGTCGTACATGTCGTCGGCCAGTTCCTTGGTAAGCGGCTGTGCGCCCACAAATGACGGAAATACTTTGGCAGCCCAGTCAAACCTGTATTTGTACCATTTTCTGAATCGGTCGGCCTTGTAAGCGGGCAAAAGTGTTTTGTCCTCTGGAATGGACGCGGTGTAATGGCAGGCTTCCGAACACAATCCGCAATGGATACAGCCCGCAAGGGAAATCGCCACTACCCTGTTGAGCTTGGATGGAAGGATTTTCTCCATTTCAGCCAGCATCTCGGGGGTAAACTCAGATTTTATGGGCCATCTCCTGGATTCCGGCGCTCCCAGTTTTTCCTTTTTCGTCTTGGGGGCCTTTTGGACTCCCTGTCCAAGTTTCTCTTCCATTGGGTCGATCATTCTATATTCCTCCAATTCTATTAGCCGGTTTTCAGGAAGCCTGCTTTGCTTTCCTGTTCAGCACTCCTCTACCGCCAAATATCTGGCCGAAAATGACCCGACCGAACGGATAGAGCACATAGTGGGAAATTTTGCTGAAAGGCACGTAAAGCAGAAAGAAGGTGGTCATGAGGAAAAAGATCCACATGAGTCCGGTTTCAGGCCTGCCCTGGAGCCACAGCCACAGAGCGCCGAATCCCACAGCGAAAAAGACTGTCATCAGGCTAATCGCGAAATAATCGTCAGGGCTGCTAATTATGCGGATCTCCGGCACCGCCATCCTGCGATATATGCGGCGCAGCCCTATAAGAAACGCCAGCGCCATAAAAACCATGAACACCTTCGTGACCGCCGGGGTCATTAGGCCCGGGATCAACGGAATAAAGAAGGTTGCGCCGATCGTGAGGACCACAGCAATGTGAAACACCAGGAATTCCAAGTAGAAAAAGAGGTTGTTCCTGGTGCTTTCCATTCCCCATGGCCGAAGAACATTCGTCAAGGAATGCAAAGCACCCGCAAAACGGTCCCCCTTGAGTTCGGCCTTTTCCGGAGGGCCTGGTTTTTTCAACAAGATATAAATTTTGATTGCATACATCAGAGCCATGAACGAAAGGCATGCATACTGCACCGGCTCTTCCAGAATCTGCAACGCGTGGCTGACCGAATTTTCCATAGGCCTGTTCCTCTCTGTTGGCTTACTCGGAATTCATTTTCGAGCGCGGGTTGTTGAGCTTCAAATTTCGTCACAATGCGGACGCCAAACATGGGTGTCCTTAAAAGCAGGATACTGTAGCCTAGTAATTCCGTCAAGAATAACCTAGCTGTTCGCGAATAAGGTAACCTACTGCCAACAAAGGAGCATTTGGGCTATTTCGCAAAGATTTAAAGACCGATGATTCTTCGCTTCCTGAGTTAATCAGTAGTGAATAGCCGGCGGTCCCCTGCCAATCCACCGCGCGCAACGACCTGGCCATTTTGAAGCCTTTAACCCAGGGTTCACCGTTCTGGGGTTGCTTTAAGCCTTTCAAATTTCTTGAAATTACAGGGACGCGTAAATATTCAGGGCGACAGCCTGCATGGAACTTCCGTAAGCTGCTGGAGAATCGCGCTTGATCACGCGAAATAATGCTTGGAGTTTTTTCCCCTAGATTCGACTTTTGTGAACCAGACTTACTTGCTAAACTGGCCATGCAATCAACTCGGGCAACCCGGGACCTGTTTTTCTGGAATTAGTCCTCTGACCGGGGAACCTGCAGGATGTTATAAGTGCCTGTAATTAACACGTTACACAAGGAAGTGTGGCTCGCGATCAAGGAAACCGCGAAAGCGTGGATCAATGACAATGCGTTCCGAATGGCGGCAGCATTGGCATATTACACCACATTCTCAATAGGACCGGCCTTATTGATCGGACTGTGGATAGCCGCAGCCATAGTTGGGGGAGACGCTGCAAAAACGGAGCTGATTTCAAAGTTGGAAAAAATGGTCACTCCGGATTCGGCATCTTACATATCCACCTTACTGGACAGCTTCTGGGGAGAATTAAGAGGGCGGCGAGTGCCGTACGTGGGCGTTGCAGCGGCAGTGGTGGCGGCAACCGCCGTGTTTGCCGAGCTGCAAAGCTCACTTAACAGCATCTGGGGAGTGAAACACAAAGGGGGGTCCGGTTTGCTGCGGGCGCTGTACGAACGCGCGGTTTCCTTTGTCTTTGTAGTAGGGATCGGGGTGCTCCTCGTGTTTTCCATAGTCTTGACTACCGTCCTGGGCGCGGTCAATGCTTTTTTTTCGGGGCTGGTGCATGTTCCTCCTCACTTGGTGCACGGATTGAATCTGCTCATAATTTTTGCCATGGTGCCTGCATTGCTCGCGGTAACTTACAAGTTGGTGCCATATACGCGTGTCGAGTGGAAAGACGTCTGGCTAGGGTCGGCGGTCGCTTCGATATTGTTTGTCATTGGGAAAAAACTTTTCGGCATGTACCTCAACTGGAGCATTATGTTGTCGGTGTACGGCGCAGCGGGTTCGCTCATCATATTCATCGTTTGGGTCTATTATTCCGCTCAGGTATTCTTTCTGGGGGCGGAACTTACTAAGGTTTATGCCAGACGTTACGGTTCCAAACGGAAAACCACCGAGGAACCGCTGGAACCTGTGTAAGACCGGTTCGTATTCAAACGAGGAAGAATCGGGGCGGCACTTCTTATTAATAACGTTCGATTTCTTGTTTTGTCGAGAAGAAGTTGGATTGCGATCGATGTAACCTACTGCTTCTATGAGAGAAATCGGACGAAGTTTGGTTGCGGCCGCAGGCAGCGTCCTGTAAGAAGTTCCTCCCCGAACCCCACCTCAAGAACTTTTAGCACTCGCCGGAACCCCCATTTCCTGAAAGGAAATTTGGGGTTCCGGCAAATGATAGAAGTTTCTGGAAGGGGGTTTGGGGGGAAACTCTTTAC
>JACRDE010000477.1 GCA_016212935.1 Desulfomonile tiedjei
AATGCACGACGAGCGTATGGAGAAGTACAAACCGAAGGAACTCATAACCTCATGCGCCGGCTGCCTGAAGACCTTCCGAGATCTCTATCCGCACTACGGGAGCCGGAATGAAATGACCGTACTCCACGCTGTTGAACTGATGGAAAAGCTGATCACCGAGGGAAAGCTGAAGTTCAAAGAGGATTCTGCTCCGGTCAAGGTTGTGTACCACGATCCTTGCGACATGGGACGTCACATGGGAATCTACGAACCTCCGCGAAATGTGCTCAAAGCCATTCCTGGAGTAGAACTCCTGGAATTCCCCCTCAACCGCGACAAGGCGAAATGTTGCGGCGGTGGCGGCGGAATGAAAGGCTTTGACAACGAGATGGCAGGAGATATCGGGTACAAGCGACTGCTGTCAGCAGTGGCTGTTGGAGCAGACATGATCGTGTCAGCGTGCCCGTCCTGCAAAGGCTCGTTCAACCAGGCCGCTGCCAGAGCAAGAAAAGAAAAGAAAGCAAAAATCAAGGTCATGGATATAACCGAACTGGTCGCAAGCAGACTGGCGTAGAGGAGGGAAGAGTAGAAGAAAATGCATCCGGGGGAGGGCTTTTTTGTAAAAAAGCCCTCCCCCGGCCCCCGCCAAAAAAACTCCCAAAACATAAGGCAACATAGGGTGAAGCGACTCGTATTGAGAGTGGGCGCAAGCGCCTGCCTGATTCTTTAGGTTCTTGTACCAAGTTGCAATCAAACCTGGCGTCCTGGAGTAACCTTCCTTGCCAAACAAGGTTCCCCGATCTTACTGACTTGAAAGCGAATTCGGATAAGCAGGCAGGGAACACGTGTCCAGGGGCGGACTTTTTGCAAGAAAATTCTTCTTCCTGGCCCCCCCTAAAAACGCCCAATTCATGCGGTTGCCTATACGAATTTTTTCAGGGCTTGTCTGGCGAGGGAGTCGACCAATTCGTTTTCAACATGACTGTTGTGGCCACGCACCCAGCTCCATTCCACATCGTGCTTCGAAACCAGGGAATCAAGCCGCTTCCACAGATCCGCGTTTTTCACGGGCTGTCTCTGAGAATTAATCCACCCGCGTTTCTTCCAATTGTGGATCCACTCGGTGATGCCTTTCATCAGGTACTGGGAGTCAGTTGTGATCTTGACTTTGGAGGGCCTCTTCAGCGCTTCAAGGGCTCTTATGGCAGCAATCATCTCCATACGGTTGTTCGTGGTGTTGGCCTCGCCGCCGGACAATTGCTTTTCTACTCCCTTGTACCGCATAAGTGCGCCCCAGCCTCCAGGCCCGGGGTTGCCGCTGCAAGCGCCGTCCGTGAAGACCTCCACCGTAGTCTCGCTGGTTTGGGTTCTTGTGTCGCTCATGAGGGTATTATTTGCACGAAAAGTTTTCTTGTTCTTGGTCCATCGAAATCACAGAAGAAAATCCCTTGCCAGGTTCCTAGAACAGGTGCGCCATCGGCAATGATCACCATAACTGAACTCCCCAGAAGAGAAGCCTTGATATGCGCATCCGAATTGCCTTCCGCATGTCGGTAGGCGTCAGAATAAGGCGCAAGTTTAGCAAGCTTCTCTTTTATATCTTCCACCACCGCGGGATCCGCTGCCTCATTGATTGTGATTCCTGCAGTAGTATGTGGAACGAAAATCACGGCCATTCCGTCTCTCACGCCGCTCTTGGAGATTGTCTCTCTGATCCGTGCAGTGATGTCTATAAATTGAACCCGACCGTTGGACTTAACCTGCATAGTCTCCATGAATTCTCCTCCGCAGCGTACCCTTGCGGCAAGTATCATTCAGTTTTGTTTTCAAATCAGTACGATTGCTAGAACCTTCTCTTCCTGTATAGCGTGCCCCCAAATTTTTATCGGAATCAAAGATTCCCCCACCTCCATATGCGCTAACTTAAGGATATTCGGCTCTTTATCCGTCATTCCGGCGAAGGCCGGAATCCAGTCTCTTGAACAGATTCTGGACCCCGGCTTTACCTGAAAATACCCCTGTCCGGGTACACCGAGGGGTTTCGGGGTTGGGCTTTCGGGGGATTGCATGACGCGGCGGGTCACGCGGATTTTTTTGGGCGTTGGGGTTATGCATAAGGGCAAAGACTCCTGGGGCTCGAGT
>JACRDE010000468.1 GCA_016212935.1 Desulfomonile tiedjei
ACTTCTATCATTTGCCGGAACCCCTAATTTCCTTTCAGGAAATGGGGGTTCCGGCGAGTGCTAAAAGTTCTTGAGGTGGGGTTCGGGGAGGAACTTCTTACAAGAAGTGCCTCCCCGATTTTACATATTTGAAAGCGAATCCTTACTAGTCCTCGAAATTGCCTTCAGGACCTTTGTCTGAAGTCAGAATGCCTGCTCTCTGCCGGATGTTTTCTTCTGTCCACTCCGCAGGGTCTTCGATTCGCGACACTTTTGGACCCAGGTCGTACGATCCGGCCTTCAGAATTGCATCTATGGCGATGGGTGCCGTGTCCTCCCCATTGAAAACGTCCTTGATCAGCGTGTACACGAAATCCTCGACCCCTTGGACCATTCGGTCCCGCTCTTTCCTTGGTAGCCCGAGGAGCTTGTTCTCGAAAGGACGATTGAGTTTCTTGAAATCTCCGCCTTTCCAGCCCTTTTCTTTCGCGTATTCTACCATCTGGTTCCACATGGAGTCGGACGGGCCCCAATCGGGAAGTTTAATGAAATTGCCGTTTTCGTCCATTTGGGCATTGCCGTATTCATTGACCTTCAATCCCCAGGAAACCATTTGAAGGGCAGTGGCCACGTTCGCCTTGGTGGTCTGGGTTTCGCGAGCGATGTGACGCAGTTTGTCGAAACTGTTGCCCGACGTCCCGTGTTGGGCTCCTGATACACCGTATTTCCCAAGTGCCTTATGAATTCTTGAAGTCAATTCCACCTGTATTCCGGCGTCACTGGCTTCGATTCCATGAGTGGTGCCATTGTTGAGAGCGATCCAATCGGGAAATATATTGTGCGCGTTCAGTCCCTTTATGAGAAATACGGCCTCGTCAACCGTAGAAAGGCCTTGCTTGCCCTTTATTTCTCCGACCTCAGTTTCATAACCAGCCCAGGAAGGTATGTATTTGTTCAAGGAAAGGTTGGTCAACAGATTCTCATCGTCCGGCAAGTGCGAAGCATCTATGGCTATGGAAGTTATGCCTGCGTCGAACATGCTCGGGATTTCTGTAACGGCAGAGAACCTGTCCTTTTCTTTCTTTATCCCGTAGTGGTCTGCATGAATGGCCACAGGAACCGTAATCCCAAGTTCGTTACAGATCTGATCGACTATGAGGGCCATATTCCAGAGAGTCACCGCACAGTAGGCATCTGCTCCGCCCTCAGATTTTGCTATTTCTATTAGTATCGCCGCGTTGGCCTTTTGAGCGGCTTTCAAGGCGCCCCGAACTACAAAGGAGTTCCTGACGCTTGCGGCAATGGCTATCGCTCGGCCTTTTGCAATCATGGCCCTGTCAATGACTTTTCCGCTGACGATTAGGGCCCGGGAGTTGGGAAACAGTCCCATAATATTGGGTGGACGCCCTATTAAAAGGGCCTTGTTGAAATCCTCCGTTGACACTCCCTTTAGAGAGCTCATATTATCCCTCCATTTTTATATTCCAAGAAGTTAAGGGCCTGATTTGGGAGCCAGTATAATCTAAAGCGACCTACCAATTATAGATGCTTCGCCAAACCGACACAATACTAACATGGTTTGTTACGACTCGATAAGGGGGCCTATGGTTTGGCTTGACCGGCTATTCTTTGCGATTCACGATCCAGTTGGGCCTGTGCCGGGGGATATCCTGAAGCCTTTATTAATTTGATATCGAATTCAATATGATCCGAAGGCTTGGGGGCCTTTCTTAACGGGCATCTCACTGCACCAAAATGCATTGGGCGGAAAGCATCCGATTCTCGCAACACGTAAGCGATTCCGTCGAACTCAAATTCAATTTTCTTGATCCACCACATGGTCCCATTGTGAAGTTCCACTTTCAGATAAGGGCTTTTGTCATCCTCGCGGAACCGTAAATACCCGGAGGTAAATACGCGTTTCATGTCTTTGTCGCTTAGAGTCTCGTAGGGAGGGGTGACTATGGAACTTTGAAGCATCCATGCGACAACTACCATAGCTGCGGCAAAGACCACGCCAATAACCGTGGAAACCACATAGATTTCATAACGCTTGAGGGCCGCTATGCAACGCCTTTTCATCCCGCGTCGTCCTGAGTGCGTGAGCTGGTGGTCATTTTACCGGTCGCAGAGTCGTATCTATGAAGCATTTTGCTTCCAGTGTAAAAAGCGTATCCCGTGAAAGCAGTCTTGTCTTTTCCTCTGGTCTTTAGACTCAAGACCACTTTACCTGGAACCAGCACTTCTGTCTTTCGTCCGTCCGGAGCCGACAGATAAAGGTCTGTCCCCTGGCCGGCAACTTCCGCGTCAAAGTAACGGTGCTCCTTGGCAAAATAATCTTCCTGAGCCCTTGCTGCAAGCATCAACACTTTTGCCGCATGCTCACTCATCCTACGCTCACGGTACGAATCGATCAGGAAGAAATAGATCGCGGCAAGAATAGCTATTATCACAATAGCGAATGCCATTTCAAGAATGGTGAATCCAGCCTGGGAGGTTCTCGACTTCATCAAGACAGCTCTCCGTAAAGTAAGCCGCAATTTTCAATGACGGCCTTGATTCTGCCCGGATCCGGGACAAGCCATCCGGCTCTGTTGAGACTAGTAAATCAGAAGTGTACCAATGTCAAGAGAGCTTTTAGTGTAGATTTAAATAGTTATTGATCCTTCGAATACGGTTACTGCTGAACCGGTCATAATTACTGGAAAGCTTGTGCCTTTCCACTCGATGTCCAAACTACCGCCCAGGAGTTGCACTACGCAGGACGGGTCCGCCAGACCCTTCAGGTTTGCAGCGACCGCAGCAGCGCAGGCTCCTGTGCCGCAGGAAAATGTCTCCCCGCTCCCGCGTTCCCATACGCGCATGACAATACGTTTCCTGTCCAGCACCCGGATGAATTCCACATTGGTTTTGGCAGGGAAAATTTCGTGTGTCTCTATGGCTGGACCATAATGTGCCGGAAGCAGATCAGGGTCCTCGTCCACAAATATCACGCAGTGCGGATTACCCATTGAAACCAGGGTCCCCAGAAAGATTCGACCTCCGGATTCTAGCGGATAGTCTATTATCGGATGGTCGGAGAGAACATTTGCGGGTATTTTCTCGGGCTCGAGAATCGGCGCGGCCATATTTACCCTGACCCTTTCGATTGAGCCGTTACTGCCGGAAATCAGTTCCAAGGTCTTAACGCCAGCCCTTGTTTCCACCGGAAGGGTCTTCTTGGCGGTCAGGCCACAGTCGTACGCGTATTTTGCCAAGCAGCGGATTCCGTTCCCGCACATCTCAGCCAGCGATCCGTCCGCGTTGATGTAATCCATGAAGAAATCAGCTATAAGTGAAGGTCTGACCACTATCACGCCGTCGGCCCCGATCCCGGCCCTTCGGTCGCACATGTGAGCAACCTGTTCCACTGACAGAAGGATTCGGTTCTCAAGATCATGGAACACAACAAAATCGTTCAGGGTACCGTGCATCTTTTTGAAATTGATTTCCATATCTTCTCCGGTGCAAAACAAAAAACTGGAAATTAGGTTCGTCAGGTACAATAGAGTTTGATACGTCAAAACTGTGAGTTTGGCAACGCCACTTCAACATTCACCGCAATCGCGGTGCCAAGAGTCTCTTACCGTGAGGGACGGACCCAACCGATAATGGCGTTTAGTTAAGACATGAAGTATTTGGTTATATTGTTATTTATTTTGGCCGGTTGGGCGCTTGCCGCTGAATTTCTGATGAAAGACCGGCAGTCCGAAGGGCTCGAAACTTTTACGGACAGACTGAAAGATCTGGGGACGAGGCTGCATAGGGCTATAGGCGTTCTCGCTGCGCTTGTTTTGATCGTCTTGGTCATTCGCTTTATCTTCAAAATTTTCTGGGGAGAATAGTCCCAGGAAGTAGGATACAAAAGACTTCCTGACATGGAGTAATGGGTGGGCCTCAAAAGTGGTTCGATTGTTTCATTCGAAGGTTTTCGTTAGTATTTTTGTCAACTCCATGGTGTCGAGCCACTCTGACACGTCCTGGCGACAGCGGGGGCACTCACTGAATTGGTCCATTGATGAATATCCGCAATAGGGACAAGTCCTGACAGTCTCTTCCTTGCGGCCCTCGATTTGCGTCGCTGCTCGCTTTTCAAAGTATGCTTGCGTGGCCAGTCCGGCCTCAATCAGCTTCCCGAATAGATCCTGAAGGCCCTGAAAGGATATGCCGTACTTTGACATGAGTTCCGAATCCGATACTCCGGCTTTCAAATCCGTCATTATGGCCTTGGCGCTAATCTTTTTCGTGGCAGCCACCGGAATGTCCTCTCAGATCTGTCAGGTCGTCGGCTGGGCTCCGCTCGCTGAGAAAACCCGAGCGGTAGTTTATTCGGCCGACCCGGAGTCGCTCCGGGCCGGGTACGAATTCTGAGGTCAGTTGCGGTCGTGACTAGAGGATTTCTACTGCGCACGCCATGGAGACCCCACCACCGCCGCAAAGGGTGGCCATTCCCAGGGTCTGGTTTCTTTTCCGAAGAGCATGAATAAGACTCACAAGAAGACGCGCGCCGGTACAGCCCACGGGGTGACCAAGGCCTATGCCGGAACCGTTTACGTTGGTTATATCCCGATTGAGACCCAGTTCACGTTCGCAGCCCAGGTACTGTGCAGCGAAAGCCTCGTTGAGCTCGATGAGTTCAAAGTCTTTTAGCGTCAATCCCGAACGTTTCAGCAGACTGTTAACTGCAGGCACGGGGCTCAGACCCATAATGGTAGGGTCGCAAGCGCCCATACCAGTGGCCTTGATTCGCGCCATAGGAGTCAGGCCCTCGCTCTTGGCCCTTTCTTCGGACATGAGCACTAATGCTGCGGCTCCGTCGTTGATGCCACTGGCGTTTCCTGCTGTGACGGTACCGGTCTTGGGAATGAAAACAGTCGACAACTTCGCGAGGGCTTCCATGGTGAGGCCCGGTCTGAAGTGCTCGTCCTTGTCGAAAATCTTGGGTTCGCCCTTCCTTTGGGGAACCGCTATGGGCACTATTTCTTCCGCGAAGGAACCGTCTTTTGTGGCACGTTCAACATTGTTGTGGCTTCGCAGCGCAACCTCGTCCTGTTCCTGGCGGGTAATTCCGAGCTTCAGCGCAACGAATTCAGCAGTGTGCCCCATTATGTAGGGTTTCCCCCTGAAGAATTCTACGGGACCGTCCTGAGGATATGGCAACAGGTGGGAACCGCAATGCAGTCCCATCTGCATTGCGTCAACAGCGACACCGTTTCCCATACGCATGCCCCATCGAGCGTTTTCAAGTGTGTAAGGGACTCCTGACATATGCTCAACACCACCAGCCAGGATCACGTCGGCAGCGCCTGCTTTTATCATGGCTGCGCCGGACAGAGTGGCTTCCATTCCGGAAATGCAGACCCTATTTATAGTAGCGGCAGGTACTGAATCCGGAATTCCGGCCATCAATGCGCCTATGCGCGTAACATTCATAGCGTCGGTAGGGTTCAGGCAGCACCCGAACCTGACGTCATCGATGATTTCCGCGGAAATTCCCGCACGTTCCACAGCGGCTTTCATGGGAACACTTGCGATTTTGGCCGCGTGCAAGTCCCGCAGCGTGCCGCCGAACGCACCAATTGCGGTGCGGCAAGCGGAAACGATTACCACGTCACTCATAAAAAAGCTCCTTTATGCGTATTTCCAACGAATCAGTTTTTTGGCCCGTAACCTTGCTTGGGGTTTGGGTGGCAGTAAGCCTATCTTCACCATCTCCGAATACTGTAGAAGATCACTTGAGTATGGCCGCTTCATCCACGGTTAATTTCTTTTCGAATTCGTCCCAGAATTGCTCCTGGGTCTTTCGCCAATCCGAACCGAACTTCTTGTTGAACAGCGTTCCGACCTGGTCCAACGCCTTCTTCCAGACAGATTGATAGTTCAGTTTCATGACGTCCTCGAGGAACGGTACCAGTGAACCCAATTTTTCCTTGGGCAGATAAGCTCTTGCACCGAGCTCTATGGACTTCCTCAAGGCCTCCGGAGTGAAAGCGTGCGCGGTAAGCATCACCGTCGGAAAGCCTGCGTTATTGGCGATCTGGAGCAGATCGAAGCCTCTAACACCCATGATGTCGAGTATGACAAGATCATAGGTATAAGAGACGAGATACTGCTGAGCCTTCTCGAACGTCGTGGCCGTATGCAAAGTGCAGTTGGCGGACTCCGAGAGCTCCTCCTCGATAATATCCAGGACATCTTCCTCGTCATCCACCGCCAGGATCAGCTTGTCTTGCAAGATTTCAGACTTGGGCATGGATAATCCTCTTCTTGGAGATTTGCTAGGTTCAAACCCCCGGGCTGTTGTTTAGATTAACGGAAGGGGCGAAAAGCCGTTCATGCCTGACGAACTCTCCCGGGCCCTTTCCGGCGAAAAGGCGGTCCCACCGGTACGGATCAGGACGAAACCTTGGATACGTTATCATGCTTACCCATACCGAGACGTGAAGTCAACTCTTTAGGAGCTCATTTTTTGTGACTCCACTGGGACTGATGCTGATGCCAACAATTCTCAGAACATACGCTTGCCAACGCATGAACATTTTTTCCGAAATATCGGCGCCATACGGATTCGGAGGCGGTTCTGTGATATATTTGCACCAGGCAACGGGCGGACTCACGGGCCGTTCCACCCATAGAGCAACCGAGCAACGAGGTTCAAATGTCTTTGAGGAAATTTGTAGTCGTCCCCCCCATGGACGGAGGTCTCGAGAACTTGCGAGAAATAGCGGGGAACATGTGGTTCTCCTGGAACATGGAAGCTGTGGAATTGTTCGATCACCTGGATGAAAAGCTCTGGCAGGAAACAAACCACAATCCTCTGCAGACTCTCGTCAGATTGTCCAGTCACAGACTCAACGAGATACGAGAGGACGAGGGGTACAGGGCCCATGCGGAACGCGTTCTTCAGCGATTTCGTGCGTACATACGACGCACACGGCCCTACGACTACAGGTTGGAGCGTCCGGTTGACTTCGTTACCGCATATTTTTCACTGGAATTCGGCATTACTGAATGCCTGCCCATTTATTCCGGAGGCCTGGGACTCCTGGCCGGCGACCACCTGAAGTCAGCGAGCGATCTCAATTTGCCACTGGTGGGCGTGGGGTTGATGTACCAGGAGGGCTATTTCCATCAGTCGCTTTCATCGGACGGATGGCAACAGGAATACTATCCGCGCACTGCCTTCGACACTCTACCCCTGGAAAGGCAAACCGACGCTTCGGGCAACACCCTGCTCGTGAGTGTGGACTTGGCCGGGGAGCCTCTCTGGTTCCGCATACTGAAAGTAAACGTCGGCTGCGTGCCGCTTTATCTACTCGACGCGGATATTTCGGAGAATTCCCCCAGGATGAGGAGCACAACGGCTCGCCTGTACGGGGGAGACACGGAAATGAGGATCCGTCAAGAAATACTCCTGGGAATCGGCGGAGCGAAAGCCCTGAAAGCGGTGGGAATCGAACCCTCCGTTTATCATCTCAACGAAGGGCACGCGGCATTCACCTTACTGGAGCGAATGCGCTCTTTCATCGAGGAAGAGGGGCTCTCTCCCCAGGAAGCCATCGCAATGGTTACCAGTCAGAGCGTTCTCACAATCCACACCCCTGTGCCCGCGGGGAATGATGTGTTTGATCGCGGCTTAATGGAAAAATATTTCAGAAAACAAGTGGAACGTCTCGGCATGGACTTCGAGTCTTTTCTGGGGATGGGTAGGAAACGGCCCAACGATTCTTCGGAAGGATTCTGCATGCCAGTCCTGGGTCTGAAGATGACTTCAAGGGCCAACGGCGTGAGCCGGCTCCACGGGAGGGTCACTCGTGATATGTGGCACGAAATTTGGCCCCAATTGGAGCGGGACGATGTTCCCATAATTCCTATCACCAACGGAGTCCACATTCCGTCGTATATCTCGCGGGATCTTCAAAAACTGTATGATCGTTATCTCGGTCCGGGGTGGACTGAAGATCCGGACAACGAAAAAATATGGCAGCACACGGAGCAAATACCGGCTACAGAACTCTGGCGCACGCATGAGAGATGCCGAGCTAGACTAGTTTACTTCGCCAGAAAAAGGTTGCTGCAACAGTACAAGTCACACGGCGCTCCAGTCCGTGATATTGAAGCCGTGGAAAAAATGCTGGACCCTGAAGCGCTGACGATCTGTTTCGCCAGGCGCTTCGCGACATACAAGAGAGCGACTCTGCTGTTCAGAGAACCCGAGCGATTGGCCAACATACTGGGCGGACAGCCGGATCGACCCGTTCAGCTCATTTTTTCCGGAAAGGCCCATCCTGCAGACGATTACGGAAAGGAATTGATCCGCAGAATCGTCCAGCACATGAAGGAAGAACCTTTCAGGAATCGTATCGTATTCATTGATGATTACGACATAAATATAGCCCGCTACATGGTGCAGGGCGCAGACGTATGGCTGAACAATCCACGTCGCCCTCTGGAAGCCTGCGGCACCTCGGGAATGAAAGCTGCGGCCAATGGAGCGCTCAACGTAAGCATTCTTGACGGCTGGTGGGACGAAGGATTCCTGGGGGACAACGGATGGGCAATAGGCTCTGGAGAAGAATACGAAAACCCCGTGTACCAGGATGACATTGAAAGCAGGGCGATGTACGATCTCCTGGAAGAAAGCGTGAAGCCCTTATTCTACAACAGGGGTGATGACGACCTACCCAGGGAATGGATAAAAATGATGAAGCGATCCATTCGGACTATCTGCCCGCAGTTCAATTCCCACCGGATGGTCTCGGACTATATTGAAAACTATTATGTGCCGTGCGCAAGGTCGTATTCCGAACTGCGGATAGGCAACTTTGCGACACTAAGAGCGATGGTGGCCTGGAAAAACAAATTGAGCGCAGACTGGAACAAGATTCGCATCAAGACCGTGGAAGTCCGGAACGAAGTCGAGGCTGTCAAAGGGAAAGAGATTGAAGTGGTGGCAATCGTTGAAACAGCTGGCCATCGTCCGGATGAACTGAAGGTCGAATTGCTCCACGGCCCGATTGACATCTGGGAGAATTTCAAGGTGAGGCACGTCACACGACTGAAAGCGGATACCTCAAGCCCCGAAGACAATGGCGATGTGATCTTCTCCGGATTCATACCTCTCAGCCACACAGGTTTGTACGGTTATGTGGTGAGAATATCCGCTGAACATCCCAATCTTCCTTTTTCCTGGAGCCTGGACCTCGCTCAATCTAGCTGATGGGATGCTTTGTGACAATAGGGATTGGGGAGGAACTTCTTACAGGACGCGGCCTGCGGCCGCAACCAAACTTTGTCAGATTTCTCTCATAGAAGCAGTAAGTTACATCGATCGCAATCCAACTTCTTCTCGAGAAAACAAGAAATCGAACGTTATTAATAAGAAGTGCCTCCCCGATTTTAAATATTTGAAAGCCAAAAGGTATCAGAACGAAAAAGGATCGCGGGCTTCTTTCAGTCATAAAATATTCCACGATCCCGGTTTTCCGTTTTCAAATGAAGAAGCCGACCCGTATCGACCTCATCCAAAGACTCATTTCCTAATCGGAGGCGGGGGAGGGGTGTTTTCAGGATAGATCAGCCCAATAGGAAGCTGACAGTCCACCGGATCAACTCTCTGGGCCTGAGGCCCGCGATAATATCCGTTCACATCCCAGCCCCACAGAGGCTGGCCCCAGCTTCCTGTGTGCTCGGGTGAACTCCGAAAACCGTGAGGCGATTTCTGGCGTGTAAAAACTGTGTTATCAACGTACACCGTAGCGCCGTAACCGTGGGGTAGCCACGAAATTGTGGCCGGGGCCTGCGGGAACGGCTGGCTCGCGTTAGTCCACGACACTGAAGATGCGACAACGACTATTGCCAAAGCAAAGATCATAAGACTGCGAAACATGAAAGCCTCCTGCCTGTTATGGCGTCGCGTGGCAAGACTTTTTATAATTATACTACTATCATATGGAAAAAGTCAAGATCTGGCTTTAATTTGAAGATGGGATCCCGAAATAATCCTGATGTCGGACATCTTTTAGGAAGGCTCAATTAACAATAGTCCTTATTTTATCCTGCGTTCAAGGCCAGCTGCAATGCCTCAATTATTGTCTTGCGCAGTTCCAGGAGCGGGAGCGTGGACTTAACACCCGCGGCGGCGCGATGGCCTCCTCCTCCCAGGGACTGTGCTATCTTCGCGACGTCGAGATTGCCTTTGGAACGGAAGCTCACTCTGATCAGGCCGTTGCCCATCACCGTTATAAGACATGCAGCGCGGACTCCCCGAAACTCTCTTAGCCTGTTGACGAGGTTTTCGCCGTCAGATAGTTCCGCTCTCACGTTGCTAAAATCCGTCTCATGGAGTGTGCTCAGAATTAAACGGTCATCCAGCAATATTTCTGCGCGCTCCAGCACAATGCGTTCGAGATGCAACCGCGCCAGCGGGTATTCCTCGAACAGGTGACGGGTTATCTCATAGGAATCCAGGCCTGGGCCGAGCATCTCCGCCGCAATTTCCAGTGTCTTTCCGGTCACTCCTGCGAAACGGAAGCCTCCGGTATCAGTGACAAGACCTGTGTAAAGACACTTGCCCACGTCTGTCGATATTCTGTACCCGGCTTCTTTGAGGAGCTTGTGTACCAACTCTGCGGAGGATGTGGCCCGCGCGTCTATGAAATTCAATGCGCCGAACGCGGGGTTAGTGGGGTGGTGATCAATATTGATGAGGCGAGCCGTGTGCCTAAAACTCGAGATGTCGCCTGAGATGCGGTGCTCCTCGGCCACGTCTACAGCTATTATCCACTCAGGAGCGTCCACATCTTTCGGGTCTGTGATCAAATCCGAGGCTCCGGGAAGGAAATCGTATGTGACCGGAAAGGGACGGTCGCCAAGGGGCCAGGCTTTCTTTCCCATTTCACGAAGCGCCAAGTACATGCCCAGCAAGGAGCCTATAGCATCTCCGTCGGGGTTTGCATGGCTAACCACCACAAATCGGTCCTGGCTTCTCAACAATTCAGGGATTTCATGATCATTCATTTTCACTAGGTCCGATATTTTTTAGTATTTTGTTGATTCGATCAAAGTTGTCAAAAGAGGTATCGTAAAAGAACGCCAGAGCGGGGATGTATTTAAGGTCCAGCTCAAGACGGAGTTGACGCCTGATGAATCCTTCAGCGGCGGTTAACCCCTGCAAATGAAACTCCGCCCGGCCGTCCGCAAGGCTGCTGAAGTATACTCTGGCCGACTTCAGATCAGAACTCATCTGCACGTCAGTTATTGTGATTCCCTGAACTCTCGGGTCCTTAATTCGATAGACCACAATGTCGGAAATCGCCTGGCGCAGCAGTTCTGCTACTCGATGTATTCTATGTTGGGTCATTTTATGGGATTTCTATTCCTGGGGTCGGGGTCCTGCGCCGCAACTCAATAGTGGACGATTTCGATATGGCAGTCTATAACCTCTGCCAAATAAAGGTTCTCCACATAATGGGTAATTGATTCCAGCATGGTGTGAGCGTGCCCACCATCGTTGGTAACGACAGCAAAGCCGAGGGTACAGCGTTGCCACTTGTCTTGATCCCCCACTTCAGCAATAGACAAGTCGTACTTACTCCGCACCCTGCCAAGTATGCTCTTTACCACTTGTCTCTTGGCCTTCAGTGACGAGGAATTATGGATCATAAGTTCGATAGTGCCTACTCCGACGACCATAGATCCTTACCCGTTGCTGCTTGACCGATTCCGCCAGACCTTTCAGTTTTTCAAAACCTTGCAGACACCGATCCCTCAACGATAAGGATACGGCCCTATGATTCTGGTGAAAAGCCCGTACCAAGTGAATGATTCATCACCGCAACTCGGGTCTTTGAGATGGTTACGGTGTCAGCTTGGCGCTCTCCTGTTCTATGGTGAAGGCTTCGATTATGTCGCCGATTTTCACATCTCTGTAGTTCTCCAACATGATGCCGCACTCGTAACCTTCTTGCGCTTCTTTGATATCTTCCTTGAATCGTTTCATTGAGTTGATTTTGCCTTGGTAAATCACCACATTGTCCCTTAGGAGGCGCACCTGGTTGGATCTCTCGATTTTTCCTGAAACTACGTGACATCCTGCAATCACACCGATTCTGGCAATGTAGAATGTTTGTCGCACTTCAGCTCGACCCACTACGGATTCTTTCTCAATGGGAGCGAGCATGCCTTCCATTGCCTTACGGACTTCTTCTATTGCCTCATAGATAATGGTGTAAAGTCGGATGTCGATCTTTTCCTGCTCTGCTATTTGAGCCGCCTTCGGGGTCGGCCTGACATTGAAGCCGATTACTATGGCCCGGGAAGCCGTAGCCAACATGACGTCAGATTCTGTTACCGCTCCCACGCCGCCGTGGATAATCTTGACCTTGATTTCCTGGGCAGGAATACCCAAGAGCGCTTCCTTCAATGCTTCCACAGAGCCCTGGACGTCCGCCTTGATTATTATGTTGAGCTCTTTTGTCGGCTGCTCGTGCATACGCGCCAGGAGATCCTCGAGAGACGCTGGACCGACCGCAGCCTCTTGCTCGCGTATCTTTTGTTGTCGCTGCTCGCCTATCTGACGGGCTATTTTTTCTTCTTCGACCACCACGAACATGTCCCCTGCTTCGGGGACTGCTGAAAATCCGTGCACCTCAACCGGTGTGGCAGGTCCTGCCTGCTCAACTGCTTTGCCTTCATGATCCAGCATGGCCCTGACTTTTCCAAAATTGACTCCAGCCACAAAGGGATCGTGAAGCTTGAGAGTTCCCTCCTTGACCAGCACCGTGGCAACCGGGCCTTTTCCTTTGTCGAGGCGGGCTTCAATGACGGTTCCTGTGGCCCTTTTGTCGGGGTTTGCTTTGAGCTCCATCATTTCTGCCTGCAACAGCACCAAATCGAGGACTTCATCAATACCCTGATGAAGCTTGGCGCTCACATAGGCAAAAAGCGTCTCGCCTCCCCACGCCTCAGGGATAAGCTCATGCTGGCTAAGTTCGCGTATAACCCTGTCCGGATCAGCGTCAGGTTTGTCTATTTTGTTTACTGCCACGATTATTGGCACTTTGGCTGCGCGTGCGTGATTTATGGCTTCTACGGTCTGGTCCATCACGCCGTCGTCCGCGGCAACCACTAGGACCACGAAGTCTGTAACCTGTGCGCCTCTTGCCCTCATGGCGGTGAATGCCTCGTGCCCGGGAGTATCCAGAAACACTAGCTCCCCTTTGGGAACTCTGACCTTGTAGGCGCCAATGTGCTGTGTGATCCCGCCTGCCTCTTGTTCGATCACGTGAGTGGAACGAATCGCGTCAAGCAGAGACGTTTTTCCGTGGTCGACATGGCCCATTACGGTTACAACCGGGGGCCTGGAAACGAGGTTTTGGTCTGTGTCTTTTATAATGGCCGGAAGAAGGTCCTTTTCGTTCTGCTCCGCTGATTCGGCTTCGAACCCGAATTCAGCTGCGACAATGACAGCGGTTTCGTAATCGATATTTTCATTCATGGACGCTGTGACCCCAAGCGTCATGAGGTGCTGAATGACGTCCGCGGCCTTTACGCTCATCTTGTGTGCCAGACTGGACACGCTGACCGTCGCGGGAAGTTTTACGCGACGCTTGCTCGCTTTGGGAGTAGTCAGTTCAGGCTTACGCGGTCTGGTCTTTCTACCTTTGCCGCGCAGTTTTCCGGGACGAACTCTGTCATCGTAAAGGTCATTTCTGAGGACTACTTCTTTGCGACGCCGAACCAGGCTCTTGTCCTCGACCTTTTCTTCCACCACTTCGCGAACCTTCTTGTCCTTATCCTTTTTCTTCTTCTTTCTCTTTTCTTCTTCTGTCATCTCGGGAACGAATTGAGTTACAGCCGGCCCCGCCTTGCGCTGCGGAGCCGGAGGCACGTACGCCGGCCTTGGAGCTTGCGGTCGGTCTGTTCGTTCGGGTCTTTGTTCCACGCGCTGCGGTCGGTCCGTTCGTTCCACCACTTCTACTCGTTCTACACGCTCCACCCGCTCAGGTTCTCTTGGAGGCTCCTTGCGAAGTTCCACCTTTCCGATTATCTGGGCAGGCTGCATTCTTTTCTCTTTCTTCTTCTTTTTCTTTGGTCGATCCTCTAAGCCGCGTCTTTCCTCTGAGCCGGCATCGGCTTCAGTTTGAGGGGGAGCGGCCACGCGGGGCTCGGATCCAGGAGCGTGAATAATTCGAGCGGCTCCACTTGAGGACGGCTGAGACACCCCCATTTTCGCTTCATGGTGTTCAATTGTCCGAGCTTCCTTTGTTGCTTCCTCAGAACCGGGAGCTGGCCCGGGTTCAGCGCCCGGCCGCAGTTCGGCTTCGGGAGTGCCTTGGGTTCGCGTCCGTGGTTCAGACTGGCTGCTGATAATTTCTGCACTGGGCTCGAGATCTATGCCCGGCGGCGGAGGGATAACTCCTGGTCTGGGTGAAGCCGGCTCAGTTTCTTTGTGAACCACGGGTTTCACGGGCTCCGGTTTCGGGGCCATTTCGATAATCCTTGCTGGTTCCGGTTTCTTAATCTTCTTCATCGGCTTCTTGGAAATGTCCTTCGGGCCGGACTCAACCCTATCGGTAGATACGAACGGTCTGTCTTCTTCCAGGGCCTCCAGAGGGGTGGACGCATACACCTCACTCTCAGACGGTTCGTCCGCCTCCGAAAACGGGGTCGGTTTGACTCTCCTGCGGATAACAGTGGGCCTTATCCGCTTTTCAACCAT
>JACRDE010000052.1 GCA_016212935.1 Desulfomonile tiedjei
CGTTCTCTGTCTGATGGGAAACATTGCCGCTCTCGAGATAACCCGAAAACAGGCTGAAGAGCGCCTCGCTCAATCGGAAACTGAACTGCGCTATCTTTCTGCACAACTGCTCAGGGCTCAAGAAGATGAGAGAAAACGCTTGGCCCAGGAACTTCACGATGGAATAGGTCAGTCAATCTCAGCCATCAAATTCAAGTTAGAGACTTGCATGAAGCAGATACGAGACAACCCGAACTCAGGAGCGGCCGGTCAATTGGACTCGCTATTGCCCATGGTGCAAAACACCGTAGAAGAAGTTCAGCGAATTGCAGTGGACCTGCGCCCCTTTATTATCGACGACCTAGGCCTCGTTGCCACCCTGAGGTGGTTCTTGAGGCAATTCCAGAACACATATTCCAGCATTCGGTTGGACAATCGGATCGGGCTGGAGGAACAGGAAATTCCCGAATCACTCAAAATAGTGATTTTTCGCATAGCTCAGGAAGCATTAAATAATGTTGCCAAACACAGCCGGGCAAAGCGCGTTCACGTTGCCCTCAGAAAACGAAAGGACCGAATTGAATTGTTGATTAAAGACAACGGGGTCGGAATTGAGGGCGACTCAACCGCGTCCATCCCGAGTTGCGGTAAGGGATTCGGACTTTCCAGTATGAAAGAGCGCACCGAATTCTCAGGAGGAATGTTCCGTCTTGATACCGGTCCGAGCGCTGGAACTTCCATAATATCTTCCTGGCCGCTCAAAGTCTCTGCTCAGTACAGATAAGGCCCTTTTCCATAGCGAAGGCCGTCAAAGCTGCTCCGCTGTGCAGATCCAACTTCTTCATCAGATTGGCGCGATGCCTTTCCACAGTCTTGACGCTGATTCCCAGAAGGTCTGCAATCTGCTTGTTTTTGTAACCTTCGGCGATCAGTTTCAGCACTTCCATTTCTCTTGAGGTAAGTGTGCGGCACGGCGACTGGCAGCTCTGACCTTTTTGTCCATCCAAAAAAGCTTCCAGTACAATCGCGGAAACAGCAGGGCTCAGGTAAGGTTGCCCCTTCAAAACCGTTCTTATCGCGGAGACAAGTTCATCATGACTTGCATACTTCAGGACGTAGCCGTCAGAGCCGGCTTGGAAACTCGCGAGAATGTACTCCTCATTTCTATGAACGGTGAGAACAACTATCTTGGTGTCTGGGGCTACTCGTTTTATCTCTCTGATGGCCCCGACGCCATTCATCCTTGGCATTGAGAGGTCCATTATCACCAAATCAGGCTTTAGTTGTTGGACCGATTTAACCGCCTCAAGGCCGTCTTCAGCTTCTCCAACTACATCGAATTCCGGGTCGGAAATAAGCAGAGCCCTGAGGCCTTCCCTGAGAATGGTGTGGTCTTCGGCTATTACAATTCGACGTTTCCCGCTCATGCTGTTTCCTCGTCGAGTCCGGAGTGCGGCAAGCAGGCCTCTGGTTCCGGCCACCGGATCTATTGAGAATTCCACAATGATGTTACCATATCGTTATCCAACTTCTCAAGGAGATAAGCCATTTACCTGAGCCTTTCTAACGTGAGTCCAATACGAGTTTGGCCTTGGCCCGGATTCTTCGGCGCCGAGATCTAGTGGCAAATTCAGGGGGTGTCAGAGTCTCCCTTGGCCGGACATCACCGCGCAGTGCTCGGGTGACGGGCGGAAATGCGAAAAGACGTTGACTGGGTTGTGATGGGTGAGATACGCTCAGAAGCGGGTGATAACCCTTTTCCAAACGAGATAGCGGCAGGCCTGACTCCTCCCCCCCGGCCTCGGAGGCTTAGGAGAGTCAGAGAAGCGGCTTTTTGGGGCCAGAGAGTCAGTCGAGTGGCGGATCACCGGCCAGAAGACCTGCGAAATGACAGGACGCCGCATGATTCCGAATAGAGAGCGCATGAAAAGAATGCGATTATTCGAGTTCGTTGTACCTCCGCTTGCCGTCGTACTGTGTTTAGCATTAGTCGAGTCACTATTTCGTGCACTTTTCCCTCAACCGGTCGCAGTCGAGAATAACGCCTACTACATTCCTGACGATCATATGGGATTTCGGCTCATGCCAAATTCCGAAGGCAGCTATTTCGGTCATGTTCCAGTTAAGATTAATGAGTACGGTCTGCGTGACGATTGGGTGTCCAAAAGGAAGCCTCCCCAGATGTTTCGAATTTTGTGTCTCGGGGACAGCTTCACCATGGGGGCAGGGGTTCGCCAGGAAGATAGTTACCCTAAAGTCTTGGAAGTTCTTCTCAGAAGACAATTCCCGAATACGGAAGTCATAAATGCGGGAGTAGACGGTTGGGACACTCCTGAATACGCTGAATATTTCCAGCGAGAGGGCATGAGCTTTACCCCAGACTTGGTACTGGTCGGTCTATTTGTGGGAAATGATGTCTACGTGGACACAACGGGTCAGCATATCACAGCAGTGAACGGGCGACGAGTTTTTGCCGAGACTGCGACACCTGGGATTTGGACTCGGTTGAAAGTCCTTACTTACCTGCATTTCCACATGGCGCGATTCATCATCGGGAGGCAGGCCGGTGAGCCGTTGCCCTTCGAGCTCGAAAGCAACATTTGTGACAAGACCATAAAATGGCTACTCGCTGTGCAAAAAAGCCGATTGACGAACCATGAACTCGAGCACGACCGAACCGTCGCAAGAATGGGCGGCTGTTTGGCTGGCCTTGAGCGCATCGCCACCAAAGCAGCTGACGCCGGTGCGGGACTTCTCGTCGTGATAATTCCGGATCTTAACCAAATTTCACCCATGGTACAAAGCAAGCTTCTGAATCAAAAAATGAAACTTTCATTTGACTGGGAAATGCCGCAGCGAGTTCTGAGACGTGAATTGGAGTCCAGAGCAATCTTGTACCTCGACCCATTACACTCATTTGAGGGCAAGGAATGCTTATACAACAACCACACTCACCTCACCGTTGCCGGAAATAGACTGCTTGCGCAGGAAATATATTCATATCTCCAGGCATCAGCGTGGTTCCGTGACAAGCGGCAATAGACGGTTGTTTCCCACAGGCAAGATCCGAAGAAGTTGTGATGAATTAGATTCATTGGTTCCTACATATATGCTGAGAATCCTGGAGCGGTGGAGTCGATTGCGCCTCAGTCCCATCTAATGGGCGTATGCGCCAACTTACTCGCATGCTCCCCTCTGTGAAAAAGGGGGCTAGAGGAATTGGCATCAAGTTAGCGCCAATGCCCTAAAGGGGTGAGTCCTTACTTTCAGTATGGTGACCTTACGACATGCATGGACCCCATACAGGCATGCAGCATTTTTCTCGTCAATATGAAGCGTTTACCTGATTGACGACAATTTGATTTGATAATAAGTTATTCACGACGAGAAACTGATTTCTTCGGCGATGATCTACGAGGTTCAGTGCTCTGAATTCCTTCAATTACCATCTTCTGGGTGGTGCCTTTCTTCGATGGCGTGCAACGCCAGCTCTCGCCGACAGAGAGGTTCTGTCACTTGAATCAAAATCAAATCAGTCAGGTTTAGCGATGGCTCGCTCGGAAATCTGGAAAGATAAATTGGTTCTCGCAGTGGATGATGAGGAAGACGTCCTGGAAACCATCCGGGATCTGCTTCCCGAATCTGAAATGACCCTGCACACGGCCACAACCTTCGAAAAGGCCAGGGAGTTGCTTGCATCGCATTCCTATGATCTGGTTGTCCTCGACATCATGGGGGTAAGAGGTTTTGATTTATTAAAAATAGCCTCTATCCACAAATTGCCTGCCGTAATGCTTACTGCACACGCCGTTAACCCTGAAGCTCTCAAGAAATCTATCGAACTCGGCGCCCGGGCGTATCTTCCCAAAGACATGATATATTCTCTGGTTCCTTTCTTGGAAGACGTGATGAAACTCAGCTATCAGTCTGTCTGGAACAAAGCGCTTGACCATGTGGGCACTCTGTTCAATGAAAAGTTCGGCTCGGATTGGAGAAAATCCGAAGAAGCGTTCTGGGATGATTTCCAAAAGACTCTTTCTCTTGAAGAAGGGGTCATCATCAAATGAAGTCCTGGAGTAGCTCCAGTACGGACTGATACCGATACGCTTTCAAATATTTAAAATCGGGGAGGCACTTCTAGTAAGAAGTTCCTCCCCGAACCCCACCTCAAGAACTTTTGGCACTCGCCGGAATCCCCACTTCCTGAAAGGAAATTTGGGATTCCGGCAAATGATAGAAGTTTCTGGAAGGGGATTTGCGGGGAAACTCTTTACTAAAGAGGGCCCCCCCAATCTTACTTCTTTGAATGCGCCTTCCTATGAAAACTGCTTGATGGGGACCGGCGAGATGCCGGTCCTACTGATACGTTTTCATGTTTCGTTGTGGCGCTTTCCGCCATGGGAGTTAGTATAAGAGCAAAAAAAGA
>JACRDE010000470.1 GCA_016212935.1 Desulfomonile tiedjei
GCTGGGATACACAGCCGATGACACACCCCACCCAATGGAGGCGAGAATACACCTTCCTGACCTGGCTCAAGGGGTTTGCCGCAACCGGTGCACACATCAAAACGCGGCGAATAGCCAAGGAGTCCCAGGAGACGTATCTCGTCCAGCAGGAGGCATAAGGAGCTAGGATTTCCAGATTCGAGAGAGTCCAGAAAGTCGTGTAGGAAATCGAAAAGATCGGCGTCCGGCGAGTCCTCGGGTAGGAAAACCGAGGCCAATTCCAAGAAATAAGCTGCTCGGGTCACTTTGGCAATGTCGGACCTGATACCAATATGTCCGTGAATCACCTGAGATTCGTCTATCCAGACAAGGTCGTCCTTCTTTCGCGGCCGCAAGGTAAGGTCCACCAGAGAAAAGGTCTCCAAATGTCCTCCGAAGCGGACACGGCTTTTTTTCGCGTTCTTAGCGATACCTCGGAGCCATCCGAGTTCGCGGCTCAGAAAGACCACCAGTTCGTCGGCTTCTCCGCGATCTTGTTTTTTCAGGATTAGGGATGAAACCAATTGGCTACGCCGATCCGGTTATTTCAAGGCCTGAAGCCCTCCGAAGACCTTGTGAGTCTTTACCCATTCCTTCTGGAATTCTATGTATGATTTTAGCTTACCGGATGGGTCGGCGGAAAGCTGGGTCAGTACTTCTTCGGCCTTTTTCTGCATGGCGGGACTGTTAAGCACCACAATCCCCCCGGCTGCTTTGATAGCGGTCTGGTTTGCGGGCGCTCCTTTGAGGGCGAGAATGGCCAGGGTACTGATTCCCCAGGGCCTGAACACCGTGTCGCCGTTTCGACTTGCAGCAATCGTGGCTGCGCTCAGGGCTTTGTAATCCTCCATATCATCCAGACAACTCAAAGCGGTTTGGAGCAGGTCAAGCCTGCGAGTTGCGCTTCTGACCAGAGCAAGGGCTTTTTCCCGGTCCTGAGATCTGTCGGCTACGCGGGTGAGCTCTTCCGCCGCCTGCTTCTGAAAAGTCGTTCCCCAAAGGATAAACTGAACCCCGCCGGGCTCTTCGAGGATCTGATGTCCAAATGCGATCAGACGCTTGTAGATGCTTTCCGCTGCTTTCTTGTTCCCCTGCTTTTCCGATGCCTTGGCTCGTTCGATGGCAGCCTGGACATAGTCATTCAAAGTCTCCCAGGGCATGGGGCGTCGTTTGTCGTCAGGGCCTGCAGGGAAGTCTCCCTGATAGTATTTCAAAAAGCCGCCTCGCTGAAAACTCGCGGCCTTCAAGAAAACTTGGACTCCCTCGGTCTTGGGATCGACCCCGTTGGGGCCCCGTTCCTTGGAATACAGCTTTTCAAGCTCCTGGTAATACTGAAGAGCTTCACCAGCAGCCGGAGCGGTCATGAGTTCCTGATCTTCGTTTCCCACCATGCCGATTTTATCCATTATTTCCAGAGTGGTCTTGAAACGCAGAGCCGCTTCATTCTGAGCCGGCGTGGGGTACGATTTGTTCCACTCGACCACGTGGTTCATTGAAAGAGTTCGCTCCAGCCACCACTTACCGTCTTCCATGATCCACAGAAGCTCTACTCGAAATTCAGGAGGATTCGGATATTCAGGGGCGAGAACCGGTCCTCGAAATATAAGGGTAGTTTTGAATCTCTCTACAGATCCGTCTTCAGACTTCAGCTTTTCGTCAACGCGGAAGCTCTTCAGAGTCAGAGACTTGCTGTGATACCCAGTCAAGAATTGTTCCAGGTCACCGACCTTGATTTCTTTCTCCGCCACGATCTCGGGGTACATCATTGCGAGCAGCCCCGGAGCGTCCTGAGCACTGAATGCGCTGATGAACTTCTTGACGGCCGTGTCCGGCTCTTCCGAAGGCATGAACATCGATAGGACGCCGAAAATCCCCACGGCAGCGAGACACATGCAGTTGGACCCGATTATCTTTCTGAGCATCTGCTTACCTTGTTTTCCGAAAGCTCGCTAGAACAAATCGCGACAATCCGTCCAGCTTGGCGGATCGGGCTCTGTTTATCCTTTTCCAAAATCTAGTTCAAGATGATTTTGCGAAAAGGGGCGAAAAAATCATTGAATTTCGTGAAAACGAATTCTTCCGGGAGATAAAAGGACGTGGAAAGGCGGGGAGAAGATGAAATGGAATTCTCAGAGCACGCCTTCTTTCTCAAGTAATTTGATGAGAGGCACAGTTATTCTTCTCTTGAGTTGAAGCGATGTCTGGTCCAGGATCTCAACCAGCTTTTCCAGTTCCCTGACATTCCTAGACTTCCTGGTGACCAGATAGCCGGCTACGTCGCGAGATATGCGGACGTTCTTGTCCCTGGCCATTTTGTCCAAGATCAGCATTCGCACAGGGTCCTCAGGAGGCTCAAGCTTCAGCACCAGGCCGGAGATAATTCGCGACCTGAGATGCTCGTCATTCGTGAAAAGCTCATCAGGCATTGTCCGCGATGCCATCAGCAAGGGAGCTCCTGTACGTGTGAGCTTGTTTGAGAGGGTCCAAAGCATTGTCGCCGCTTGGGTGTCCATCAGGTGAAGGTCATCCACTACCACGGCATCTAGAGATTCGACTGACCCTTCCCGGGTGACTAGCTCCTCCAGCCCTGGGAATCTAGGCGGATTGCCTTCAGAATCTATGACTTCCACCGAGTCGTCCCGGCCCGACCGGTGCTCAAGGCCTTCAGCGACCGCATGGAGGATGTGGGTCTTCCCAGTCCCTGCAGGACCGTGCAGAAGAATATGGGGCAGAGGCCTCTCTCCGGAAGCCAATACCTTTCTTAGAGTTGCAAGCGCACCTTCGATGCCCTCGTGCGCAACTAGGCTGTCGAAGGTGTATCTGGGCGCTATGGTAAATGGAAGTACAAGCTGCATAATGGACCTCATTTTAGGCCGGGAAGTCTAAATGATCAATGGAGAATTTTGAAATAAACTCTTGACAGACCAGCATCTGTTGATTAATAAAGGAATATCGATTGTTTTGACACCCCTCCAGGAGCATTCCATCCGAGGAACAATCATAGAAGGGCAGGGGCCACTTTATTGTAAAGTGACAACCAGTCTTAATTCACCCCTTCTCTAAAGACTTCAGGCATAACCCCAATTCAGATAATATGCCCCAATAGAGAGAAGAATACTCAGGAGAGCCCTTATGGACGTTGCAGAATTGAAAGAGAAAAAGGTCAGCGAACTCTTGGCCATTGCCAATTCCCTGGATGTGGAAGGTGCGAGCAGCATGCGCAAGCAAGAGCTCATCTTCGCCATCCTGCAGGCGCATCAGCAAACTGAGAAAGAGGCGCCCATAAGAGGCGAGGGAGTTCTGGAGATATTGCCTGACGGATTCGGATTCCTCCGGGCACCGGACTACAATTACTTGCCGGGTCCTGACGATATCTACGTATCCCCCAGCCAGATCAGGCGCTTCAACATGCGAACGGGTGACACGATATCCGGTTACATCCGACCGCCAAAGGATACTGAACGGTATTTCGCTCTGTTGAAAGTTGAAACCATCAACGCGGAGGATCCCGAGACAATCAGGGACAAGGTGCTTTTTGACAACCTTACGCCTCTGTATCCCAATGACAAGATCAAGCTGGAAATCGGTCCCACCAATTATTCCATGAGAATCATGGACCTCTTGACCCCGATCGGCAAAGGGCAGCGCGGACTCATCGTGTCGCCCCCTAAAGCCGGTAAGACCGTGTTGCTCCAGCAGATCGCAAATAGCATGACCCGAAACCACCCGGAAGTGTACCTCATCGTTCTGCTCATAGACGAACGTCCGGAAGAAGTGACGGACATGCAGAGGTCAGTTAGAGGGGAGGTCATATCGTCAACCTTCGATGAGCCTGCCCAAAGGCACGTTCAGGTTGCAGATATGGTCATTGAAAAGGCCAAGAGGCTGGTGGAACACAAACGGGACGTGGTCATTCTCCTGGACAGCATCACCCGTCTTGCAAGGGCCCACAATACAGTGGTTCCGCCCAGCGGTAAGATCCTTTCGGGTGGCGTGGATTCCAACGCCCTGCATCGGCCCAAACGCTTTTTCGGGGCAGCGCGAAACATCGAGGAAGGCGGCAGCCTCACCATTATAGCCACCGCCCTCATCGATACCGGCTCAAAGATGGACGAAGTCATCTACGAAGAATTCAAGGGAACCGGCAACATGGAAATCCATCTCGATCGGCGGCTACTTGAACGCCGAATCTTCCCTTGCATCGATATTAATCGTTCCGGAACAAGAAAAGAGGAACTTTTGTTGAGCCAGCAAAACTTACAAAGAATATGGCTCCTGAGAAAACTGCTCGCGGACATGAACTCAGTGGACGCCATGGAATTTCTCATGGACAAGGTCATGCAGACGGATTCCAACAGAGAGTTTCTCGAAGTTATGAACAAGTAGTTCGGAATTGCTTGACCCAGCGGAGCGAGTATGCAATTGATCGTTCGCCCGTGAGCCGGGGCGCCTACGAATTTTCTATTCTCCCTGAGAGAATTTTCTGATATATTAATTGGCTTAAAGTAATCGACGGAGGAAAGGGAATGAAAAAGGACGTTCATCCCGATTATCAGGATACTGTTTTCAGATGCGCTTGCGGAGCGGAAGTGAATACCCGCTCCATGAAGTCGGAATACAAGCTTGAGATATGCTCGGCTTGCCATCCATTTTTCACGGGTAAGCAGAAGCTTATTGACAGCGCCGGGCGTGTGGAGCGCTTCCTCAAGAAATACGGTGATACGGCTATTTCCACAGGTAAGAAGCCTGCCAAGGTCGCGAAAGAAAAACCGGCCTTCAAAAAGGTGGTGGCAACGCCTAAGAAGGCAAAAGCCGAAAAGCCTAAGAAATAAGCACTATTTCGCTGGTTGGACCGAAAATCGGGCCGTCTCGCGAACCAGGTACGGAGGCCTCAACGGAGTTTCATGCTAGTCCAAAGTCAATCCGATCCGGAGAATGAACCGATCAAAGTGGGCGGGCAGGCGGTGATTGAAGGAATTATGATGCGCGCTCCAAAGACTTTTACCGTCGTGGTCAGAAGACCGGACGGCGACTTGTCGATTCGTGAGGATCGCTGGTACTCGCCCATGGAAAAATGGCCGATGCTGAAAAAGCCGTTTTCCCGGGGCTGCATAGTGCTGTACGAAGCGCTCTTCAATGGGATTCAAGCGCTGACCTATTCCGCACAAGAAGCTATGGGCGAAGAAGAGGAAAAACTCAGCCCGTTTGCGCTGGGCGCTACTATAGCCCTTGCACTGGGCGGGGCGATTCTTCTTTTTGTGGTTGTACCGCATCTGGCCACGCTGGGCGTCGGTGCCTTGCTAGGCGCGGATATCGGAGTGCGAAGCGTCTGGTTTCACGTGATTGACGGCGTGATAAAAGTCAGTGTCTTTGTTGGCTATATCTTGCTAATTTCATTGATGAAAGATATTCGGCGGGTGTTTCAATACCACGGAGCGGAACACAAGTCCATACACGCGTACGAGCAAGGCGAAGAACTCACCGTAGAGAACGCTCGGAAGTATCCTACTCTCCATAGAAGATGCGGCACAGCGTTTCTTCTGCTGGTTTTGGTACTGAGTATTTTCATCTTTTCGGCCGTGTTCCCGTTTCTACCCAAGGACCTTCTTGGAAACAAGATATTTACCAACGCCTTTTATATTTTGGTGAAAATAGCATTACTGCTTCCAATAGCCGGAACTTCTTACGAGATAATTCGCCTGGGTGAGAAGTACAATAATCCGATTCTGAGAGGATTCCTGCTTCCTGGGCTTTGGCTCCAAAAACTAACCACGCGGGAACCCAGCGACGACCAAATTGAGGTGGCTCTTATAGCCCTTAAGAAGACCTTGGAAAAAGAGGAGATGCGGGCCCAGCTTGAAAGCGCCGCCTGATTTGCTACATGCAAGTACTCGAAAAATTAGAAGAGATAAAACGAAGATACGAAGAACTGGATGATGAGCTCTCCAAGCCTGAAATAATCTCCGATCTTAATAAGCTCAAAAAAGTGGCCAAAGAACAGTCCGATCTCGCTGATATCGTTAAGGCGTACGGCGTATATACGCAAGTATGCCGTGAGATCGAAGAGTTGGAACAAATCATCCAGGACGACGAAGATCCGGAGTTGGTTGAAATTGCCCGTCAGGATCTCAGCGATCTTAAGGAGCGTGAATCTCGCATTCATGAGGACATCAACCTCCTGCTCCTCCCGAGGGATCCCAATGATGAAAAGAATACGTTCCTGGAAATCAGGGCTGGTACTGGCGGCGAAGAGGCTGCTCTTTTTGCGGCCGACCTTTTCAGAAGCTATTGCCGGTACGCCGAAGCCAGGAATTGGCGGGTTGAGCTGATGTCTTCCTCACCTGCCGCTGCCGGCGGGATAAAGGAAGTCATAGCTCTTATCCAGGGAAACGGCGCTTACTCAAGGTTGAAATATGAGCGCGGCGTGCATCGTGTTCAAAGAGTTCCTACCACTGAATCCCAGGGAAGAATTCACACTTCCGCTGTGACAGTTGCAGTGCTCCCAGAGGCCGACGATGTGGAAGTGCAAATCGACCCCAAGGACCTGAAAATAGACGTGTATCGATCCTCTGGACCCGGTGGCCAGAGCGTCAACACCACGGATTCGGCTGTGAGGGTCACGCACGTTCCCACGAATTTAGTAGTTACGTGCCAGGATGAAAAATCTCAGCACAAGAACAAGGCCAAAGCGCTCAAGATTCTTAAAGCTCGTTTGCTTGACAGAATGCAAGAGGAACAAAACGCGGAGATTAGCAAAGAACGAAAAAACCAGGTCGGCAGCGGCGACCGATCAGAGCGTATCAGGACTTACAATTTTCCCCAGAACCGGGTCACAGACCACCGAATCGGGCTTACTCTGTACAAACTCGAAGAAGTTCTCGAGGGAAAACTGGACGACATTATCGACCCGTTATCCTTCCATTACCAGACGGAGGCTCTAAAAGACAGCTTCTTGCAGTAAGCATTCCCCACGTACTTTCATTTCCAAATCATGGCAATATCTTGACCGGAGTACCTATGTCTATTAATTCGTACAGTTCCATTGCATTCTTGGGAAACATGTGAATGCATCCGTAAGATTTCTTGAGCATTCCGTCCTGTATTCTTTTGTCCGCGTGTATATGAATGCATTCACCGGTAAATCCCTTTTCTCTGTCTTTTGAATTGGGATAATTGATGCTTATGACCGTGGCCTCGTCTCCGCCGTAGGGCTCTGCCCAGAGCTTCTCCAGAGATGGACCGGAACTCGCGTACATAAATTTGTTTCTACTACACCAGCTTTTGTGGTCGACGATTTTGTGACCCTTGGAGGAATTTCGCGAGGCCATCCACGAGACCTCGTAATCTCCAATCGGAGTGCAATGATCTCCACTTCTTTGCTTACCAAGGCCGCCTTTTCCTGTCTCGACTGGATACTCGCGCAACAGCTCCGTACTCCGCCACAACTGGAGAAGATCCAGTCCGCAGTGAATCACGATTCTGAATTCGTTGCGTTGCGGTAAATCTTCTTGGCGGAGATCCCGGGCGGTGGCCTCAAAGCGGCAGAAAAATACCACCAACAAGGTCAACCCGAAAAGAATTGAAGTGCACAGCCGATAAAGCGTGGTACCCGAGGTTTGGCGTGAAAAGCTCTCTTTCATTTTTCCCCGGTTCCTGGTAAAAGTGCGTTGCCGAGGCATTGGCCTCATGGCGATAGATTTAGCACAATGAGCCTTGCTAGTCCATGGTGAGATTGACCGGACTTCATTCATTTAATCGAGTCGTTATACCGGCGTTATTCGTTTGCCTGTTCCCGGTTCTTGGTGCAGTCTCGCATTCGCTGGCAGCAGAGGGAATTGCGTCCTCAGCTAAGAATGCTTTTGACGAAGGACGTTTCAGGGATGCTGTGGAGTTGTATTCTCAGGTCATTAAGCAAGATGCGAATGTGAGCTCGCTGTACTTTGAGCGCGGTGCGGCGTACGAAATGATCAATCAGACCCAAAAGGCCGTGGAGGACTTCAAGAAATCAATAGAGTTGGATCCGGCAAACCACAAAGCCATGGAAAGCCTTGCCGAAATATATGAGCGCCGGTTCCGCCGCTTCGATGATGCTCTTCAGCTTTACAGGAAGGCTCATGAACTGACCTCCGTCCATGACTCAAAGGAAAGGCTTCTGTGGAACATAGCGATCTTGGAAAACCGTTTACAGCCGGACGACGCTTCGCCGGTTCGGTGCTGGCGTTTGGGGAACATCAAGATGGCTGCCGGCGAGTTTTCAAGGGCTGAAGTTTTCTATTCCAAGGCGATCCGCATGGACCCAATGATGTTTCAGGCATATTTCAGTCGGGGGTTGCTTCGATTGAAAGCCGGTTATATACATGAAGCGCTAAAGGATTTCGAGGCAACAGTCAGGATTTCCCCCTCTCTGAGGGGCGCGTACATACAGAAGGGGTTGGCAAACCAACAGCTCGGAAATGCCGAGCAGGCACACAAGGATTTAGAGAATGCGGCAAGGATGGACCCCGGGGATCCTTATGCCTCGTTTTATCACGGGGTAGTTCTGGAAGCGAAAAATCAGCCCCAGGACGCGCTGCAGAGCTATCATGAGGCGATCACGCGCAATCCCAAGCTTGATTTAAGGAAATTGATTCAGGAGAGAATTGCGGTTCTGGGGTCGGCCCAGAAACGGGAGTCGAGCAAGAATTTGAAGCGAGAAATTAAGGATCTCTGGTAAACACAGGTTGACTTGGGGACTCAAAGCATGTAATTTGAACGTTTATGGAGGGCGTAGCTCAGTTGGCAGAGCACAGGGTTGTGGCCCCTGTGGCCGCGGGTTCGAGTCCCGCCGCTCTCCCCATCACGGGACCCGATCAGTTTGTTATTTCGCTGCTAAGCCCGTGAAATAAAACCTGCCCATTTGCGCCCGTAGCTCAGTTGGATAGAGCGCCGGACTTCGAATCCGTAGGTCGCAGGTTCGAATCCTGCCGGGCGTACCAAAAAACATCGTGGTTATCGTAATTGGCCGGATTGCCCTCGGCCTTTTCCTTTCTCAAGATGTCCAACGTGCACATGATGTGCCGACTTTCTTGAGAATACGCATTAATTGCGGCACTTGTCAGTTTGTCAAGTTCCGGCTGCGAGTAGTGCAGAAGAAAACGACGCATCCTCGGACGAGTTGCCCCAATAACGACGCCAATTCATGCACAGCCACGAATCCAACCTGTCCACACCGACAAGGAACTTGGGAAAATTGCCGGTCTTTCGGATAATACCATTCGCAAAGCTCGCTCCATCACCCCCGAATCCCGCGAGGTTGTCGCTGACATCAGAGGAGGGAAACTGTCTATAAACGCAGGTCATAAAGACGTACAAGAACGGAAACGGATCGACTGGGAGCTCACAGTCTCAACCTCACTCGTCTTCTTCTTCGCCCTCAACGTCCTTCCAGAATCTCTTGTCGCATTTTTGGACGCACATGGCATAGACCATCCTTGGGTCTACCCTCCGGTCTCCGACATACGTATCACCGCGAGCAGCCATTGCGCGGCAATTTGCCATACATGAGTCACGATCCTGAAAGTGGTTGTCCTGAGCCGTAGCCACATTGCCCCAAAGCAACACCAGGAAGAATCCTACGAATGTGATCCAAAAAGCTTTTATCTTTCTCATGAAATGCCTCCACAGTCTCTGGCTTTGATTCCCCCAACCCGAAGCCGAGTGTTGTCACCCACAATGCTCAACGGAGGTAAAACCGTTGTCATATTAATGGAAACATATTTTCCCCTATTCTTGAGCGTAACTACCCCAATTGCCTCAGTCAAGCACAATTCGGTAGTGGGTGAGTTCGAATCCCAACCCCAAGACAGCTAGCAAATTAATGGCCTGCGTTACTCTCCTCGATTTTTCCTCAGCCTATGCGCCTGGCCGGAGCTTCCTTGTGGCTCAACGCAACCGGCGACGCACAGATGAGAAATCACTTCAGAAGATCGTGGTTGACTGAAGACCAAGCGGGGACGTATGCTTGAAAATCCGATGGCCAAAACGGCGAGACCGCCCAATAATTCCGCACCGAACCAGAAAGGAGAGGAAAATGACCTCAGGACGAAGGGGGACCGCGTTGTGTCTGTTGCTTGTCACTGCATTACTTTCTTTGCCTTGTTTTTGTGCGGTGAGTTCGGCTGCAGACCCCGTCAAGATCGGCTACTGTTTGTCCTTGACCGGAGTCTATGCAACCCTAGGTGAAGATTTGAGAGACGGTCTGGAACTCTATATGGACCAGATCGGCCACAAGGCTGGCGGTCGCAACATCGAAGTGGTTTCAGAAAACATAGGTAGTGCCGTGGTAACCCTGACCCAGGAGGCGGCCCATAAGCTTATAGAACAGGACAAAGTTGATATCATAGCCGGCGTAGTCGATTCACGAGTCGCTTATTCCGTTGCTAGCCAGATAACAGGGCGAGAAATACCTTTTGTCATATCGAATGCCGGCGCCGATGACCTGACTCAGAGACGAGCCAGCCCGCTCATCGTCCGTGTCTCTTTCAGTAGCAGCAGTGGGTCACATCCTCTCGGTGTGTGGGCCTATGAGCAAGGCTTTCGTAAAGCGGTGGCTATGGGTGCCGCCAATCCTGCGGGGTACGAGCAAGTTGGTGGAATATGCAGGACTTTCACGAAGCTGGGTGGAAAAATAGTTCAAGAGCTCTGGCCGCCCCTCGGGACTCAGGACTATAAGCCATTCTTTGCGCAACTTGATCGTGACGCCGATGTCGTGATGGTTTTTTTTGCTGGTGGCGATGCTCTTCGATTCGTCCAGCAATATGCCGAATCCGGACTCAAAGGGAAGATCGCTCTGATCGGCAAAGGCGATTTGGTAAGTGAGCAACTATTGACGCAGCAGGGCCAGGCGGCTGATGGTATTGTTTCCGTGCTCCATTGGTGTTCTCTCCTCGACACTCCTGAAAATGCTCAGTTCAAGGCAGCATATACCAAGAAGTTTGGGCGCGCACCCAGCCAGTTTTCCGAGCAGGGATACGTCACTGGCATGGTCATTGCGGAAGCTCTTAACAAAACCGGAGGCCAAGTCAGAGGCAGGGAGTTCGTGAAAACCATGCGATCCCTTGAACTGAAGGCCCCTCGCGGGACCATAAAATTCGACGAATATGGGGCTCCGGTCCAGAATTACTACATCCGCCAAGTACAGATGATAGACGGGCAGAGGCAAAATGCCATAGTGAAAGTGTATCCTGCGGTCAGCCAATTCTGGATCTGGAGCCCCGCAGAATTCATGGCCATGCCTCCTTACACGGAGATGAAGGGAGAGTGGGCCAACAAGTAATGGCCACGTTGGGGTACCTCCACATTGAGCGGCCGTTCCGTTCTTGAGAGTCTTGCTTCTGACCTACCGGGTCCTCCGTCATTCCAGCGCAGGAAGCTTGCCGCATGCGCTGCTAAGTCTTACGCCTTATGGGGCGACCCGGTATGGCTGGAACACAGGATTCTAACAATCGGGCTGCTGATTCTGTCGCTGTTAGGGATACGTACCCTTCTCCCGGGCCGGAAGGCATCAGTAGGCCACCTGTCTCAGTTTCATCGTAAAGAACTTGCAGAGATTTATGCCAATTTGAGGATATACCTTCATAATTTCCTCAAATTGATGATGGCGAAGCACATACGCGTTGGTCGTCTCAGCCGCCACGCATGTGGCATTAGGCGACATGCGGGTAAACAGGCTCAACTCGCCCAGGAACGCACCCTCTCCAACCGTCACCTTTGACCGTTCTTCAGGAGTTCCGTACTTTTCATAAATCGTGACTTTTCCGGCAACTAATAGATATATTGAGGAATTTTCATCTCCCTCCTTGATCATTACGTCACCCGGCTGAAAGGTTTCCACTGTAATGACGGAGGCTATGGCGTGGAGCTCTCGAACGCCCATTCCTTCAAATATGGTGAAGTTCCTAAGTTTATTGATCTTTTCGATTATGTCGGGCATGATTGCGTCCCCGTTCAAGATGCGCTTCAGGGCGTATTCTGCGATTTCACGAACGTAGGGGAATTTGTCCTGAAGGCGTGATTCGATTATCGGCACAAAGGACTGGTCGGGCATCTTTTCTGCGATCGTGAAGAGGGCCAACATCCTGGTGATCGGATCTTCCGCGTTAGCAAGAAAGGTTATCAGTCGTTCGGGCGTTTCCTTTCGAACGAGCGGAAACATCTTGCGACCCTTTTCAATTTTTTCATCCAGGGGAATATCCTCTATGAGAGGTATCAGGTACGCTGTCAGTTCTTTCTGGATGGAATTCTCGACCAGTTCAATTGCAATCGAGGCGGTTTCAGATCTCAGTGCCTTGTACATGAGCCTCATATCAGCGTGGTAAACCCAAAGAGCATAAAAGATCAGGCTGAGGTTCTCTTCATTGGATGCGGTGAGATGTTTTTTGAGCATTTCAACACTCAGACCGTCGCTTATCGTTTCCAGGTGCCGCAGAGCAATGAGGTGCCCGTACGCCTGAGCCAGCTCTTTTCCCAAGAAAGGCACGATCTCAAATTCTTGCAGTCCTGAAAGTCTAATTACTTCAAGAATCCCCTGTTTTGTCCTGGGCCGAGCTTCTACAAGGGATACCTCCAGAAACGGCAGTATGGACTCGCCGTATCCCATGAGAGCTTCCATCGCGGCCTTTCTGACGTCATCATCGGTATCTTCCAGACATCCTATAAGCTTTCTGACCGCCCTCATATCCTTTGTAATGGCGAAAGATGCCGCCGCTTCAGCCCGGGTCGACGCATTCTCATCATCCAGGAGTTTCAGAGCAACCTGCGGATCCAGCTTCGGAATGGGCTTGGGAGGTTCCTGTGCGTACTCCTGAACACGAGTATCCACTTCGATGGACCCCAGTTCAGTGGCGGCTCCGCCGCTGTCAAAAGGTCGCACGGACTCGATTTGAGCGAAATCGATCTCTTTTTCGGCGATGACCTGTTTGAGAATCCGGGTGTAATGTTTCCTGAATTTGAGAGTTTCAAATAGCCAGCATACTGCAAGAGCGAAAGCGAGATAGGAAAAACTCCTAGCCTGTATCAGAGGCTTTAGAGCTATCATGGACAGGGAACCGGACAACATGCCGACCTTGAGTACGGTTCCGCGTATGAATGTTCGACTCCAGATCTGCAGATCAGAGGGTATGACGCTATACAATATCTTGTTGACAGGGCCGGCTATTGCTCTCTGGATGAGGATCGTCGAGAACTGACCGTATGCAGCCACATAGATGTTGAAAAAAGCTGGCAAGCTTCCGAAAAGCAATGCAAAATTCAGTGGCTGCACGATCGACGCGTTCGTCAACCCCATCGACGAATACATCCGCCCTACAAAAAACAATAAAACAAAAGTAATGAGAGTGGTCGTTCCACGAAACATACTCAAAAAGGATATGAGCGATTGCTCCGAATGGAAGGTGCTGTTTGCTATTTCACTGAATTGATAGAAAAATATGGGCAAAAGGATGTTCGGGATCAAACCGGTGACTATGAGGTAACGGATGATCGGGTAGTCCTTCATGACACGCGGAACCTGCGTAAGCGATATCACGCGAGGAGCGTCCCGACCGGACACGATCTTAGGCCTGGACTCCCCAAGATACGTGAACCCCGTGCGCGCCAAATACAAGGCCGTGGCCATCGAAAAGAACGCAAAAATAAGCAGGACCGGGTCTTCTCCCAGCGCCATGGTCAGCGGCCGCGTAGAAAAACTCCCCAAGGTGGTTCCCAACACTTGGCTGGCAGTAATGAGGGGAAAGATCCGCTTCCCTTGCCTCGCATCAAAAAGATCGCCAGCAATATTCCACAAGTAGACAAGGAGAATCGAATCCAGCAGGTAGAGCAACTGGTACAGAATCGGATAAGCCAGCGATATTTTTGCCAACACCAGAAAATAGAGTGCAGTCACTATTGCAGCGTAAGACCCAAGGCAGAACGCGAGTAGGAAATGGTCCTTGAATCTTCGGCTCATCCTATCAACGACAGCCATTACTACAAAGGTCAACAGAGCATTTATGACCAACATGGAAGGAATGTAGTCAGGTCCGAAACGCTTCAGAAAAGCTGTGTCAACATAATTGCGGAAGATAGCTGTGACGTAGAATATCACAAAGGAAATCGCCGCGATCCAGAGGAATCGCGAGGATTCGTGAACATATATTTTTAGGTATTTTTCGAGGAGCTGTTTCATGTTTCCACAAGGACAAGATCTTATTCAAAGACTTCGGACCTGCCTCCCCGCTGGGAGCCGGGTGAATTGGTCAGGGGGATGCGCATTATGGTTCGGTTACGTCAGTGACTCGGAAGAATGAAAGCGATTATAGAGAATCCATACGGAAGCTTCAATAGACTTGTTACAGAATTCTCAAATGTGGATTGAAAACCTGAGGAGCGTTCATGACTGAGTGTCAGCATGGCAATGATTCAACGAATCATTTTACGCTGTTCAGTAGCTTGGACCTAATAGCCGCCGACTTATTCGAGTCTGCCGGAGACTTCTGGACTTTCCTGTCCCCATCGCTCACAGCAATGTCTTTCCCGAGAACGTGAACAGCGTAGGCTTTGAAGGTTTCTTTGTGGCTAACCTTGTCCCAATGAGGTTCCACTTGCAGTATTACATCCTTCTCCACCGTGAGCCCATGGTCATCCCGGTATGGGCCCCTGACCGGTCCAACCGGGTAATACCTCCCATGAGCAGTAAAGAAATTCTCCTGGGAAACTATGGCATTTTCAATCGCATGTGCCGCAGCCGCGTCCTTCTCAGCTACTTTGTAGGCAAGAAAATGGTTGAAAGCCAGATGATATAGGAAGACGACCACGATCATGTTTATAGAAAAAGTCGTGAGAGCCAGTCTGAGAAGGCCCGCCCTCCTAACCTTCGTGTAGCGACTTACAAGATAAAGCCAGGCAGTGTAAAGAGACGGAGAAAACAATACAATGAAAATACAAAAATATATTACCGCGATTACAGCAACTCCTATTATATTTTTAGACATTTTCTTGAGGCTCCATGAAGGAACAGGCGAGGGGGGCAATGTTCGACCGCCTGTCAGCTTCCTCTAATTCTTTGTCCAAGGTAAAGAACCAAGCCAGATTTGCGTTTTGCCGTTGTCCTTTGCTAAAGGTCCAGTGAGTATTCGTCCTCCTGACGTGCCGGTTTCTTCTCGAGAATCCGCCGGGCCTCCCCATGAAGCACTGCGTTAAGGCCAGGGGATCGGAGCACCTCCTCCAAATCCTGCTGTTTCATAAAAGTGAGTAATCTCATGGCCATTGACAGAGGAGCGTAGGGGTTCAAAACTATCACTTTCTTTATCGAATACCTGCAAATCCATCTTGAATGATTATAGATTGTCTCCAGCACCCTGTGAGAAGTGGGTCTTGTGGAACCGATTTTGATCACGTCCGTTTCAGTCAGCCTCGAATTATCCAGTAGATTCCTTATGACTCTGTGGTCCTGGTCGCGAGCGATTCTTTTGATAAGCGCTGCGTCCGGTTTTCTGGCCAGAGCCTTCCGCATGCCCAGCGGAGTTTCCTTAAGAGTCACGTCCAGGAAAGGTTGAAAAGGCAGTTCGTCCTGGCACTCAGGTGGAACATCCATCAAGATCGCAACCAGCTCGTACTCGCATCGGGTCTGAAGAGATCCCACCAGGTCAGAGAGCCTACCTGCGCCGAGCACTTCCGAAAAAGAGCCTGATACCATTAGACCGTTGTAGAGCAAGAGATAGTCTTCTTGTCCTAGCAGGGCTCGCTCACGCACTTGCCTCAGGACCCACAGAATCTCGTCATCTTGTAGGTCTCGAAGCCGCGATACCAAGGCAAAGCTCCGTTGTCTGGTGTCCCGGATCCCGCAAAGTTTCACCGCCAGCTCACCCAGAATGGAATCGTGATCTAGCGAACTCATGGACCTGCTTCTCGTCTCTATTCTAGGTGAGCGGAGGCGGTCTCAGTTTCCTGAGACTTATCCTCGTCCTTGAGAGGGACTACATAAACATAGTCCGCTATGGGCCTTTGAATGAATCTCAGGTCCTCATGCGTTATATCAACAGGCATGGACTGACGCTTCTCCTCCTCGGAAAGCACCAGTTCGCCACTCTCGGAAGCCAACAATATCCGGTACTTGTAGTTGTTGTGCCGCTCGACTCTTTCAGGTATTCCAAATCCGTAATTCAGGTGACCGCTTCCGGCTATCACGATCATAGATCTGTCTTTTCCGTCGGGAGATTGGAGGAAAGATACCACGCGGCCGGCCATTGTCTGATCTCTCAGCGCTTGGGCGAGGACTACGTTCTTGAGGCCCTTATCATGGAACGCCCGGTGGACTCTTAGTCTGATTCTCAACAAGCGGTCATACTGCGGGTTGATCTGTTCCAAACTTTCCGGAATGCTTTTTCTTTCCGATTCCGAGAGGCTCTCCAGGCCTCCCCTGGAGACTTTTCTCACAAGCTTTTCCGGCGCGTTCAAAGCTATTATGGGGAATTTCAGGTCACGCGCCAGGACGAGAACCGGCTCGTAGGCCTTGAGATTTGTCCAGCGTTCCGCTCCGAGGTCCTTGATCAGTCCTGCGATGTCGTCTTTTCCTTTGAGCCATCGGTCGAGGATTTCCTGCTGATCGTACGAAAACATCTCCATTCCCAGCGAGAGTTGCATGCCGCCTTCCGCAAGACTTCGGAGCAGATCAGTCTGAAGCTTGTGATGGCGCTCAATGGTGTGGTACTCGCCGAGATAAATTATGCGTACCGAGGACAAATCGTCGAGCAGTACATCTTTGGGGACAGGCTCTCCCAGGAGCAGGTCGACCACGAATGCGCCGCAGTCATCCGCATGGCAAGTGTAAGAGAACATTGACAGAGCGAAGCCTCCAATAAGTATCATACTGTTAGACTGAATGAATTCTCTCAACCTTGTGACCAATGAGTCCCTCCGGTGTACGTGATCTCGAAATCCATGAAGTCGCCCGTGGGAGGTTCCTCATATATTTTGAGGCTCTCCACCCTGGAATAGGCAGGCCCTTTACTGCACCAGTCTATCATTGCACTTACTTCGTTTTCATCACCCTCGAAGACCGCCTCGACCCTACCGTCCGGCAGATTCCTTACCCACCCCAACGCGCCCAGCTGCCTGGCTTTGCTCCTTGTATGGTAACGGAACGAGACTCCCTGAACCAGTCCGGAAATGACCACTCTCCGACGTATCACGCCCATACGAACCCTCCGCGTGCGGGGCTACGATTTACCGATAAGGTCTCTAAATTCCTCTTCAGTCAGTACATGAATTCCCAACTCCCGAGCCTTGTCCAACTTGGAGCCGGGGTCTTGGCCCGCAACGACGTAATCGGTCTTACGACTCACAGAACCACTTACATTTCCGCCTGCGTCTTCGACAAGTCTCCTGGCTTCGGCGCGGGCCATGGAGATGGTTCCGGTGAACACCACGGTCTTGCCGCTAAGAGGAGTTTCAGGTTCTTCCTCTGGCCTCTCCAGTGGAACCGGAGTCACGCCCGTTCTGAGCAGTCGTTGAATCATGTCCCCGTTGTGGGGCTCTCTGAAAAAAGAAACCACGCTTTGAGCGACCTCAGGTCCGATTCCATGAATTGAGCGAAGAACATCGGCCCCCTGCACTGAGAGTGTGTCGATGTCAGGAAAAGCAGTCATGAGTACCCGCGCTATGTGTTCACCCACAAGAGGAATGCCGAGGCTGTACAGGAGGCGATCCACAGAAACATGCTTCGATTTTTCCAAGGCCTTAACGATGTTCGACGCGGACTTGTCGGCCATCCTTTGGAGGTTCTTGATGGTGTCTTTGGCCAGGTAGTACAGGTCCGCCGGGTTCTTCACCAGGCCCAGGTCCACCAGTTGATCGATCAACTTTACGCCGAGACCCTCTATGTCCATGGCATTACGGGAGGCAAAATGTCTAACGGTTTCTTTGAGGCGGGCAGGGCAGGTGGAATTGACGCACCTTTTGGCCGCTTGACCTGGCAGCCGAACTGCTTGAGAATCACATACCGGACAGTTGTCAGGTATGGAATAGGGCGCGCTGTCAGGGGGCCTCAAGTCTTTGAGCACCTCGACCACCTCGGGAATCACGTCGCCAGCCCGCTGAATTACTACGGTGTCTCCTTGCCGGACATCCTTGCGATCTATCTCGTCCTGATTGTGGAGGGTGGCCCTGGAAACTCGAACTCCCCCGACATTTACCGGCTCCATAATAGCCACAGGCGTTAGAGTGCCGGTGCGGCCGACACCGACTTCTATTCTGAGAATTCGCGTATTGGCCTGCAACGGCTGAAACTTGAACGCCACCGCCCAACGCGGAGAACGCGCCGTTACCCCCATTGCCGTCTGGTCCGCCAGGGAATTAACTTTTACCACTGCACCGTCAATCTCGTATGGGAGTCGCTCGCGGATCTCTCTGAGGTGCCGAAAGTGATCCAAAACCGCTTCCATGTCGTTGCAAAGGCGGGTGTGTTCCAAATTCGCGGGGAGGCCCACAGCGTAAAGCCCCTGAAGAATCTCGAAGTGAGTCCTCGGAGCGGCCCCTTCAGCTCTGCCGATGCCGTGAGCCGTGAATCTGAGACGCCTCTGCGCCGTTATTCGGGGATCAAGCTGTCGAATGGAACCGGCGGACGCGTTGCGAGGATTCGCGAAGGTCGAAAGTCCGGCCTCTTCCCGGATTTCATTCAATTTGTCGAAATCAGCCCTGCTCATAAAAATCTCTCCTCTGACTTCGATCACGGAAGTTTCCGCAAATGGGCCTTTGCTCTCGAGCTTGAGAGGAATGGACTTCAATGTGCGCACTCCTGAAGTAACGTCTTCTCCTGTGATACCGTCTCCTCGAGTGGCCCCTGCAACGAGCAAGCCCCTTTCGTAGATCAACTCCACGGCAACGCCGTCCAACTTGGGTTCCACCACATAAGGGACTTCGGAATGAATACCGAGGCCCCTTTTGGTTCGCTCGTCGAATTCCAGCAACTCTTTTTCATCAAAGATATTGGACAACGAAAGCATAGGAATGACGTGCCGGATCTGGCCGAATTTTTCCAGTGGTTGCCCACCCACTCGTTGAGTAGGAGAATCAGGAGTCACTAATTCAGGATACTGCTTTTCAAGTCCCTGCAGATTCCGGAATAGTCTGTCGTACTCGGCATCGGTAATCTCCGGTTCGTCCAGGAC
>JACRDE010000471.1 GCA_016212935.1 Desulfomonile tiedjei
AAGGCCTGCACGTAGGAGATCCGGATCTACCGGGCCGGAAGCGGCAACCACTCCGACCGAGTCGCCAGGCTTGAGGGGAGGCGGAATCAGCAATAGGGGATTTTTTTCTGGCTGCACCTGTTTTCTTGACCGTTGTTCAATCAGACTTCTCCGAAGCACGCTTTTATCATGTGGAACGCGATTTGTAAAATGTGGATGTTTTCATAAAAGGACGATTTTGCTTTACCTGATTCGCCGACGCGGTTCCAATTGCCTATGATTCAAGCAGATGTTAGAATCTGACCAACGGAGAACAACAATGAGCACCATCCTTCACGTGGAAGACGAGAATGCGGTAAGGTTTCTGTATAAGGAGGTATTTGAGGAACTGGGTTACAATGTGATTCAGGCCTCAAGCGCGGAAGAAGCTCTGAAAATGCTCAAAGGAAATCGGCCCGACGTGATTATCCTGGATCTGAAGATGCCCGGTATGGGGGGAAGGGCCTTTCTCGAAAAGTTCCACAAAATGAAATTGAGAATTCCGGTAGTTATAAGCACGGCGTACCCGTATCTGCAGGGAGACCCATCCGCTTTGGGAGCTGACGCATACGTGGTCAAATCCGGAGACATGACAGAGCTGGTGGAAACGGTAAACGGGCTTGTCAATGAGTCCTCGCTGCTTAGGCACGGTAAATAGGGCTCCCGCAATTTCTCCCGCATATTGTCATCTCTAAAGCTCAGGCAGTTCGCCGATTTTTCTTAAGGCCTCATAAACAACAATACCTGCGGCAGTTGACAGATTAAGGCTTCGCACTTTGTTCAAGTCGATAGGGATGCGGGCAATTCTGGCAGGGAAACGTTCGAACATCTCCATAGACAACCCTGTGGTCTCGGGTCCGAATAGTATATGATCTCCCGGTTTGTAACCTATGTTATGGTAGATCTCTCCGCGTTTGCTGCTGGTCAGGACCATTTGCACGGGGCACGTAGCAGCCAGATAGGTTTCCAGATCGTTCCACACGGCAAGATCCAGTTTGTCCCAGTAGTCCAAACCTGCGCGTTTTAAGTACCGATCTTCCAACCTGAAGCCGAGAGGCTTTACCAGATGGAGCCTAGCTCCCACGGCACAACAGAGTCGGCCTATGTTCCCGGTATTAGGAGGAATTTCCGGATTTATCAACACCACGTTCAGCATTTGAAACAATTACTCCGAAGAATTCGTCATCCGTTTTGAGCAACGTTCAGCTCAACTTTGCTCCAAGACTTCACGGATCAGGGCTGCAGGATCCTTGATAGTGGACCCCGCAAGCCTTTCGCAAAGAGATGCGTCGTTGACCATCAGAAAGGCGTCATCGTGGGTATGCATTCCCGTGAATATGTCTTTCATCGTCGCTGTGGGAACGTTCAGAGCGGCCTTAACATCGAAACCGCGACGGGGAACTACCACCAAGTCTGGGGCCATTACCAGGCAATTTCCTCGATAGATTTCTTCTCCTGTGTCAACACCGTCAAACAACGGCTCGTCCACACTCCCGAGCCCCTCGTGGTCTCCTATGCCTATATCTCCCAGCCGAAGGTTTTGGAGCCGACTCTTCAGCCGCGCCTTCAATTCGTCAGATTCGCTGCGACCCAGGATTCCGCTTCTGAATCTCTCTCTGCTGCTGATGTAGATTCTAGTGGGATCGAGGGCGAATGCCTTTGACTCGGGGTGGATATCCTCAAGTCCTCTAGGGTCCGGTCGCTTGAAGAAGAGGAGATCTTCTGCCTTAAGGATGTAATTCAGGTACACTTGTGTCTTAAGGTTTGTGAATCCGTGATCTGAAAGCGCTATCAGCCTGGTATCAGTGCCCAGATTCTGCAATAGGCGTCCAAAGAAGGCGTCAACAGTGCGGTAATAGTCGATGAAATCCTTGTGGAACGAATTCCCCGGATCAGCGTGGGCGTCGAAAAAGAAATGATGCAGCCTGTCGGTTCCGGTGATTACGCCTATGAACAAATCCCAGGGCTCGTGCTTGATCAAGTCTTCCATGACCTGGGCATGTATTTTAAGCGTGTCGAAGAGATCGGTCATGAGCAAGCGTCGATCCTGGCGTCCTCTTACCGCGTCCACGTCAATCCTGTAATTGATCGACGTCAATCTGCGAATTAGTGATTCTGGATACACCGCGGCGTCGAACCTCGGGGCCACGAAACCGGCGATCAGTGTCCCATTGAGGGGTCTTGCCGGATAGGTAAAAGGAACATTGACAACTATGGAGCGGCGTTTGGGCAGCATATGCCAAATTACTGGACTGCGAATGTCGTCGAAGGACGGCAGGTGGAGGGCTATTTCTCCAGATTTCAGATCGGTGAATCCGAAAATGCCGTGGTCGCCCGGACCGACCCCTGTCATGAAAGAGGTCCATGCAACCGACGATATGGCAGGCAATTCCGTGCGCATCGGAACGAAGGTCCCGTCTGAGGCTGCCTGAGCCATGTTTGGCATCACGCCGGAGTCGAAAAGCCTTTTCAGCAGAGTGAAAGGCACTCCGTCCAGACCGAGAACAGCAACTCTGCGCGGCGAACCTGTTGCCATCCCGGCTTTCACCTCGATCCCTGGCCAGAGCCGGGTCCAGTGGCACTGAAACAACGGCAAGCAGCCTCCCGCAGAAGCAGCCTTTGCTTGAGAGACTCAAGAAGGGAGTAGGGGAGTTGCCGTTGCCCGGGAAATCGGCCCAATTCCACGTCGGGTTTGTTCGAGCCGTGAAAGTCAGTTCCCCCTGTAACAGCCAGATCGTACTTGACAGCCAGGTTGAGGAACAAACCGGTCTGCTGGGGCGAGTGCTTTGGATAGTAAGCCTCAATTCCCTTGAGTCCTTTATCCACAAGGAATTCTAGCAGCCTGGAAAGTTCGGAGGAATCGTCTATATCGAGTGAATATGGATGGGCCAGAACCGGGATTCCCCCAGCTTCCGATATAGTGCGGATAGACTCGGCGGGTGATAGCTTGGTTTTCTCCACGTATGCAGGTGCACCCTTTTTCAGGAAGAGGTCGAAGGCTTGCTGCACGGTTTCCACGGCTCCGTTGCGGACCATGACTTTTGCCACATGCGGTCGGCCCGGGACTCCGCCCACAGCCTCTCGATTGACGTCGCCCAGGGTTACACGGATGTTGTTGTCGTTGAGTTTCGCTATGATGCGGGGTATTCGTTCTATGCGACCGGTATTTAGATAGTGTAGAGTTTCAATCAGGCCAGTATCGTCCGGACGCATGAAGTAACCCAGCACATGCAGTATTCCGTTTGGCCAATCTGTGCTGACTTCCACGCCAGGCACAATTTCCACGTTTCTGGCGATGCCTTCCTCGCAGGCTTCCGCAATCCCTGCAATGGTATCGTGGTCGGTGATTGCAATGGCCTTGAGTCCAAGGCTTGCCGCACGGTCTACGACCTCTTTTGGTGAGAGGGTCCCGTCGGACATATGGGTGTGTACGTGCAGGTCTATCAAGTTCAATCCTCTTCGAACCGAGTTAACTTCATTTTGCAGATCAATCGCTCGTTAAGGTAAATAGCTTCTTGACGCAAGCCGGTCAAGTCACCTGAGCCTTGATCGTCAAATCTCTGAGATATCTCAAACAGAAAATCTCGGACTCATACGAACGTCCATGGCGGAAAGCGCCACAACGAAACATGAAAACGTCTCAGTAGCACCGGCATCTTGCCGGTCCTAATGTGGTATTTTCATAGGAATTCGCTTTCAAATCAGTAAGATTTGGGAGGAATTTCTTACAAGAAGATCCTCCCCGATTCTTCCTCGTTTGAACGCGAACCGGGATCACACCCATCGTCCGAACACCACGTTGGACAAAAGGCGACCTTTCGCAGTTAGGCGCAGCGTGTTCTTCCTTATCTCGAAGAGCCCGAAAGATTGCAGGTCTCCGATGGTTTCGAGTACGAAAGCTCTGGCGTCCACACCGTACCTGCGAGCGATTAGATCCAGATCGATGCCTTTCACGAGGCGCAAGCCCATTATGAGAGCGTCCTTGAAACGCATCTCAGGGGTCATCTCGGTGACTGTCTCCACAGGCAGAAATCCTTTGTCGAGGGCCTGTTCGTACAGATCGAGGCTCTCCATGTTCGCGTACCTGTGACGACCAGTCATTCCGTGAGCCCCTGGACCGAACCCGATATAGACCTGATCGGTCCAGTACTTCATATTGTGTCTGGAAAATCGACCCGGCACGGCGAAGTTCGAGATTTCATATTGCTCGTAACCTGCATTGACGGTAATCTCGCAAATTTCATCGTACATGTCCGCTACCATGTCCTCATCCTGAGGAGGCACAGCGCCAGCGGCCATCATTGCAGCCAACCTGGTGCCGCTCTTTATTTCCAGGAGGTAGACGGATAAATGCTCCGGCCTGAGCTCCAAAATCAACCGCAAGCTATGACGAACCGACTCAACGGTTTGCCCTGGAAATCCAGCGATCAAATCTACGGATACATTGTCGAACCCCGCTTGCCTCAAGTCCCGGTAAGCCGAAAGCGCTTGCGAAGAGTCGTGCAACCTGCCCATGGCAGCCAGTTCGGCATTCACTAGGGACTGGACGCCGAGGCTCACCCTATTCACGCCGGCATGGATGAATTGGGAAAGGCAAGATCGATCAACCGTTCCTGGATTGATTTCTATCGTTATTTCAGGATGATCTGAGATCTCAAACCACGTTTTGCAGGTCTCTATAACTCTGAGGACTTTATCGGGAGGAAGAAGGGAAGCGGTTCCTCCTCCGAAATATATCGTGTCGCAGCTCAACGCAGCGCCTCCTGCCATGTGGTCCCCCGCCCGGAGCCCGATTTCTGCGGCAACCGATCGCAAATATCTCTCTTCAAGGTCAAGGCTATGGATGTTCGACACAAATCCACAGTAAGAGCATCGAGCCTTGCAGAAGGGCACGTGAATGTACAAACCGACAGAGGTGTCATCTTCGGGAAAAGAGGGACTTATGTTCATTTGGGTGGTCAGCGGTGTTTACTGCGTTATTGAGCATCGTTATGATTAGTCAAGCTCCCAGCGTGCTTCTATGTGACCATTCACTTACTCCGGG
>JACRDE010000466.1 GCA_016212935.1 Desulfomonile tiedjei
TACGACAATTCACCATAGAGTCTTTGCAGTTTTGGGGGCAAAACCCGCATCTACCGCTCCTCGCAAGCGAATGAATCCGCGAAGCTTTTGCGTACCTGTCTTCAATATTTGCTGACAAACCACATGAGCCGCGCGTAGATTAAATTATGATTCAAATTCGATCGTTTTAGTATAAGCAACGGCGAACCTTGTCGGGAACAAACTCCCAGTATACATTATACTGAGGGCTATAAACGACTAATATGAGAATAGCTCCCGCGATCTTGCGAGGAGAGAAGATGGTTCATTATTCGTTCAAAGACAAAGCGGTTTTGGTTACGGGCGCGAGCGGGGGGCTCGGCTCAGCGCTGGTGAAAATTCTTGCGGACCGGGGGGCCCGGCTGATCGTAACCTCCAGATCGGAAAAAGCTATTCAAGAGTTGATCCAGAGACTACCTGAAACGACGCAAGTAAAATATTTCACCGCGGATCTGTCAGTCAAAGGCGAAGCCGAAAAGCTCGCCCGGAATGCCATTTCGGCATTCGGTGTTGTGGACTGCCTATTCAATAATGCCGGACTTGGATATTTTGCTCTCATGGAGGAGACTTCGGATGAAAACATTCGGTACTTGTTCGAGATCAACACGTTTTCTCCGCTGGCGTTGATCAGAATTCTCGTCCCACACATGAAACAAAGGCGGAGCGGACGGATTGTAAATATAGTTTCCGCCGCTGGTCGGGTGCCTATCCCCTCCGTGGGAGTGTACGGCGGTAGCAAATCGGCCCTTGCAGTAATGGCCAATACGATGCGCCTGGAATTGGAGCCTTTTGGCATAGATATTATCAACGTCTACCCTGGGACCATCGATTCCTCCTTCGAAGAGAACGCCCTGCGTGAGAAGAATCGATCAGGGTTCTGTCCAACGGAAAGATGTGGTGAGCCAAAGCTCAGAATTGCTCAGCAGGTAGTCACAGCAGCGGAAGGAAAAGCTGGTGAGGTATGGCTGGAGCGCGAAGGAAAGAGGCTGGCTGTTGGGTCGCTTATCTGGCCGAAATTGGTGGACAGACGGATACGCCGGCTCAGAGACAAAGTTGTCAAGAACGAGCCCATGAAGCAGCGTCGTTGGCGGCTTCTTCAAGTTGAGTCTGCAATCGCGTGCAACCTCAAGTGCGTGATGTGTCCGTGGAAAGAAGTCAGAGACAAAGCGGCAAATCGCGGCATCATGGATCAGAAGGTTTGGGACGCCGTAAAGCAGCACCTCCCGGAAGTAGCCTCTCTCGATTTGACTGGAGGAGGCGAACCGCTGCTTCAACCAAATCTCACCGAATGGGTTGCTGACGGTAAGGCGGCAGGGTGTGAAACCGGTTTCCTCACTAACGGACTGCTCCTCACTGAAAAAATCACGTTGAACTTGCTTGCCTCGGGCCTGGACTGGATCTGCGTCTCAATGGACGGAGCCAGTAAAGAAACTTATGAAAGAATTCGAATTGGTTCGGATTTCGACAGGGTATGTGAAAATGTGGCGCGTATCGCCAGAATGAGGTCCGGTCCTGCACCCAAGATTATGATCAACTTCGTGCTTATGCGAATGAATTTTCACGAGGCTGAAGACATGATCAGGCTGGCCGCTCGCTTGGGTGCCGACCAGGTGAATTTCAAACAATGCGAAGTCATACGCGGTGAGCATGGCAAGGGTTACGGCCTCTTCGCATCCGAAGAGACAAAAGAAATCCGGAGGCTGTCAAAGCTCCTGTCGCGGGCAAGAAAACTAGGCCGCACACTCAATATTGAGACCACCGCATTTCCTTTTGTTCCCACGGAGTTGCCGGTTTGTGCACAAGATCCCAGGGATTCCGTATTCGTCCGGTTCGATGGCTCTGTCGCTCCGTGTATAAATCTGGCCATAGGAGGGCCGACGAGCTTTTTCGGAACAGAGGTGATCATGCCGACCATCCACTATGGTAGACTCCCTCAGCAAGATCTTTTGGAGCTCTTTGAGACAGTCACATGCAAGTTCTACAAGCAAAGATTTCAGGAGCGGGTTCAGGCATACGAAAAAACGTACATGGATGCACTGACCGGCGGTTCTCATTCAGGTCTTGACAAGCTCAGGGACAAGGCATCAAAAGCTATGCCCGAGGCCCCACAAGGATGTTTAGTCTGCCATTACCTTTATGACATTTAGATTCACACTGACTAGAGCCCGCGAGTCTGCCGATTGTCGGCAGCAATGATCGGTCATTGGAACGCCCCCACCCTTGACCAGCCCGAACAACGTTGCTTCAAAACGGCGGGATGACATCCGTGGATTGATTACCAACCTCCGGACGAAAGCGAGTGGTGGGCATCGGCCAGATGCCGGCTCTAATTTTGCGCTCTCATGATTCGTGGTGTGTCACCCTTCACTTACGCGGGGGAGAAGAACGCTCCCAACGAAGTCATTGCGAGCGAAGCAAAGCAATCTCAAAAATCCGGGCGATGGAGATTGCTTCGTCGTTTCTCTCCTCGCAATGACAGTCTCTTGCTCATACTCTTTCCCGCTCGTAAGTGAATGGTTGCCGTGGTGTAAGTTTGCTCCTTGACTGAGCGTTGGAATCGGGGGCTGTAATTATCTCATACCAGTTCGCGATTCAGTTTAGAATTTGATATAAACTCCCCGACTTAGATCATGGGGAGGTGTCTGATGGGTGGAGTGGTCGGCGCTACCACATCTTTCGGAATTCGAGGTGTCCGTACGGCTGAAGCAGACGGCAGGGAGGGAACACCGGAGATGGCTCATAATCTGGAACGCATTCGTGGACCCGAGGCCTGCCTCGGAGATCGCTCTCCACACGGACGTTTCGGTTTCTTGCGTTCATAGCGTGGTGTCCCGGTACAACAGATTCGGTCCACAAGCCATCGAAGGTCGTGAGCGCGGTATACGGCGCAGATGCTATTTGAAGAAAGACGAGGAAGCAGAGTTTCTCGAGTCGTTTCTTGACGTTGCCTCCACCGGGGAGATCTGCGTTGCAGGGCCGATCAAGGAGGCCCTCGAAGCATTGTTGGATCACCCAGTCCATCATTCCACAGTGTACAGGATGCATCACAGAAATGGATGGAGGGAAATCGTTCCACGGCCCGCTCATCCCCAAGCCAAGGAGGAAGTTCAAGAGACTTTTAAAAAAACTTCCCTGAACTCGTAACCGAGATTGTGGAACGAAGAGATCCGGAAGATAAGAGGCCGGTGATCATCATGGCCCAAGACGAGGGACGCTTCGGACGAATCACCGATATCCGATCGTGTTGGGCGCCCAAAGGGATTAGACCGAAAATCCCCCAGCAAGTCGTCAGGACATTCGTCTAGGTATATGCGAGGGTATGTATGGCTCTGGGTAAGATGAGTGCTCTGATCCTGCACTACGCAAACACGCCCATGATGAACCTTTTCTTGGAGGAAGTATCCCATGATTTCAAGGAATACTTCATCATCATGCTGGTAGATGGAGCGGGGTGGCACAGATCTCACGGCTTGAGGATCCCCGAGAACATA
>JACRDE010000467.1 GCA_016212935.1 Desulfomonile tiedjei
GAGAGGTTCTGATCGACGGCGAAGACATCGTTCCCCTTAGGGAATCCGAGCTTAACAGGATCCGCCGAAGATTCGGGGTGCTCTTTCAGGACTCGGCGCTTTTCGATTTTCTCACGGTCGGCGAAAACGTTGCCTTTCCTATACGGGAACATCTGAAGCTTTCTGATAAAGAGATTCAGGATATCGTTCTAGAGAAATTAGCCAGCGTGGGCCTGCTCGGAGAAGAAGACAAAACACCTGAGCAACTTTCCGGAGGAATGCGGAAACGAGTGGCCCTCGCGCGAGCTCTGGCCCTCGATCCTGACATAGTCTTCTTCGATGAACCCACATCCGGACTGGATCCGGTTACCAGCACGGTGATTTTCAATCTAATCGTCAAAACCCATTATGAACGACCCGTGACTTACGTGCTGGTCAGCCACGATGTTAAGAGAGCATTGGAATTCTCTCAGGAAGTAATGATGCTCTACAAAGGAAGAATTATGGCTCAAGGGACGCCTTCACAAGTCAAGAGAGATCCGGACCATCCGATACTAAGGTTTATGAACGGCGCCTTTGGGGCGGCAATTCTGAACCGCTAGAACGAGAACCCTAAGATCGGGGGAGTTATCTTTTTTTGGGCGTTAAGCGATAGCCTTCAGAGATAGCCTGAACAGGTCCGCAAACAGTTGTCTTGCGGCTGCAATCACGGGAAAGATGTCCTCAGAAGGACCGGATAGGATATGTGAAATCATGTCTAGAAACCCGTTTGAATTCCTTACCAATGAAGATCTCAGCCTTTTGGTGGAAAAAGCGGACCGCGGGAGTTTCGGAAAAGACGAGCGAATCCTCGAAGAGGGCTCGCGGAGGCAGGCGATCTTTCTCGTTCGAAAAGGAACGGTGAGGATAGAGCGAATGCACTCCGGAAAAAGCATCGCTTATGTGAGTCTGGGTCCGGGCGAAATTTTCGGAGAGATGTCCTTTGTTGAGAATCAGGGGGCAAGCGCTTCGGTATTTGCCGATAGCGACGTGGATGTGGATGTCATTGAGGGCCATCATGTCAATGCCCTGATGGCATCGGTCCCGGGTTTCGGCACCAGGTTCTATCAATCACTGGCTGTTACTCTTGCGCATCGATTGAGAGCAACTTCTATGTTGATTCCTCCGTTGATGGTGGACGAAACGCCCCAAGCGAAACGCAGCCCAGACGCCGCGGCCACCGAGCAAGATCGGCCTGATCAGCTTCCTGCGTCACTCCTCTCAGAGGTACAGACTTTCAGGCGCGAAATGTTGAAAGCGGACCGATCGCTCAAAAACCGGGAGATTTCTGATGAAGAGGCCCAGAAATGGGTGAGTGCAACCTGTGAGAATATAAACTCAGCATTGCTGAGATATGTTCGACAGTCTCCCGGCTTGAGCAAGTCTATCGGGGCCTACGTTTTTCGCGAGACATTTCCATTCTTCATGCTAAGCAAGAGATTTGACCGACTCTATACTAAACCCAGAGGCTATGCTGCAGATTGCCATACCATTGATCTCCTGTGCGGAGGGGAGCCGGATGGGACGGGCCGCCTGGGAAGATTCATCGATAGTTGGCTGATGAATTTGCCGTTTTCTCGGGCGTTCAAGGGCCGGAGAACTCTTTTGGAAAACGCCATCAAAGATGCGGTCACTCAATTCAAGGCTGTTGATAGCTTCATGGTCACGGCTATATCCAGCGGAACGGCCCATGAATTGCTGAAGGTTTGCACCGGCGCTGACTATTCAAAGGTAAAGGCTGTGCTTTTGGACGCCGATTCCGAAGCCTTGAACAGCGCGGGAAAGGCGGCCAAGGACCTGCAGATTTCCGAACGTGTGACATTCCTCCATGAAAATGTGATGCGACTAGTCCTGGGAAAGGGAACAGCAAAACTTGAACCTCAGCACATGATCTACAGTCCTGGTCTACTCGATTATGTGGAGGATGAATTTGCGCTGAGACTGCTCAACTGGATCTTTGACCGGCTAAGGCCGGGAGGAACAGCCATCCTCGCTAGCTTCCAGGACTCGAATCCCGATCGACCTCTAATGGACCATATCCTCGACTGGCGATTGTTCCACAGAAGCGCAGACCAGATCCGAGACATGTTTGCTCGATCGAGCTTTTCTTCGGGCAAGCTGGAAATCAAGCTAGACGACACTGAGACTCAGCTTTTCATAATTCTAGGGAAAGTCTGATTCCTCGATGCTCTGCCCAAAGCGTCTGCCGACTTTCACGATCGCAGGACGTGCAGAAGTTTGGCCCCAATTGCAAGAAAAGCCAGCAGCGTAATTAGAGTGTAGACTGAGACTGAGGTAGACCCTTGCTGTAAGAATTGCCTGGTAGCGACGAATATTTCGTAAGCGATTACCACACTAATCACTACGAGAGCAGCGCTGATCAATTTCTTGAGTATGTTGACGCCGTCCATCTGCTCGAGATCTCTCCTCAGAATCCTTCTGTACAATATTCTACTCCATGGGGGCAGATTTGAGAGAATTTTTCCAAAAAAAATTGCGACAGAACTGCGCTCAAGGAAATAGTATATAGCAGTTGCCAAAAATAATGTCCGTTTCCTCGTCATTCCTGCGAAGGCAGGAATCCAGAACCTGGACTCCGGATCAAGTCCGGAGTGACGCCACCACTCCCGTAAATGGACAAGAATTTTGGCAATTGCCATAGTAGCGATTGGCGAGAAAGATACCCCACAGTGCAGTAAGCGGTCATCGGCCGGATGTGGTGACCGACTGGGGCCTCATCTGTAAAGGGTTGGGCTGCATCATTCACTGCCTTTTCGCAAGCGATGGGTTTGCTTCGCTTGGTGTATCCTACCGAGATGCCTGGAAAGCAAATTCGTACAAGGCTCAATTGGAATGACTCATTGAGTCGCGGCTGAAATGCAGACTAGCGCCCAAGGGCTTTCCTAGTCTTCTCCCATACAGAAGCAATTCTTCCTGCGTTCACACCCGTCTCGAACTCCATCGAGTGCAAAGTTTCGACAGCACGTTCAGTAGATATGTTGCCCGGCGCGCCCGGAATGAAAGGACAGCCCCCCAGTCCTCCAAGAGAAGTGTCAAAACGACGCACCCCCAATTCCACGGCCGCAATCATGTTTTGAATCCCCAGCCCTCTCGTGTCGTGCAGATGGAGCGTGATGCTTTCAACCGGAACTTCCCGGCTGACAGCTTGGATCGTAGTTCGGATAGTGCTGGGATCGGCCATCCCGCTCGTGTCAGCGAGCCCAATTTCCAAAGGCAGCTTCTCTTGAAACCGGGCCACCATTGCCACAATCTTGTCAAGCGGCATCGCTCCCTCGAAAAAACACCCGAAAGCGCACATCACTCCAGCTGTCACTCCCACCCCTTCCGCAATGGCCGATTCAATCATAATCGCGCAGGATCGCAGAGAATCTTCCGCACTCGCTCCGGCGTTCTTAATGCTATGGGTTTCCGAAGCTGAAGCATAGATCTCCACATGGGGTATTCGTGCCCTAAGGGCCAGATCCAGCCCCCTGGCATTGAGGGTGAGAACGCTGTACCTGACCTCTGGCCTCTTTCGAAGACGCCGCCACAGTTCATCCGTACCAGCCATCTGAGGCACCAGCCTAGGGCTCACAAATGAGCCTATTTGAATGCGCCTAAGGCCTGCGTCCAACAGTTCTTCAACTAGTTCCACCCGGTTCGCTACAGTCAGAATGCGATGTTCGTTCTGCAGTCCGTCTCTCGGCCCTACTTCTTGAAGCAGAATGTATTTGTCCTCTACAGCCATTATGGTCGTCTCCGGCTGCTGAATTCGGGAACCCTGACGCTGGACGAGTGTCCTATAGTAAAATTCCAGTGTAGCACCACTGCATTTGTGGCTGCAACGCAGGTGGTGAATAATGATCCGATTCTGCAGACATAACGGTTCACCGAACCATAACTTGACAGTACTCGTCTGAAAAGATATTAAAGGCAAATCTTTCCTGCGGAGGTTCTCGAACGAGGATTTCCGTTTTATTTTTTGAAGGGAGGAAAAACCGATGGAAATGAATACCAATATTCGGAGCGTAGAGAGCAAGGATGTGCCGAGCCCGGAGACCTGCGCGTCGCTTATATACGATAGCATCGGCCGCAAAATTGAACCGGAAATCGCCAAGGAAATCTGGGGTAGTATTTTACAGCACAAGTGGTTCCTCTCGGAAAAGTTGGGGCGAGATGTCGGGATCAGGGTAGCGTGCCTGGATTTCATCGAGAATTCGGAAGCCTTGGACAATCGAGTGGAAGACTCGGCAAATGTGTTCCTGTTGAAGGAAATGGGAGCGAAGACGGTTGACCGATCTGTTTGGGACACCATCTCAGAATCTCAGCCTCCGAAGCAGATTGTGAACAAGCGGATCATCCTGCCCCTTACTGCGCCGGATTTGGCCCGAAAACACGGAGTTACGCCTCCTAGAACCATCATATTCTTCGGCCCCCCGGGGACCGGCAAGACTCACTTTGTCAAAGCCATAGCCGGAATTTTGCAGTGGTGGTACGTGGAGATCAGCCCAAGCGTACTCATGGCTGAAGGAGCGGACCGCGTGGGCGCCAATCTGAAGCGTTTCATGGAAAAGGCCATGACTCTGGACGAAACCGTCATATTCATAGACGAGTTCGAAGAGATTGCAGGCAGCCGTGAGCAGGCCTCCAGAGTGGATAAGTCTATCACTAACGAATTCCTTAAACAGGTCCCTCTTTTGAAACGACAGGCCAAGAAATCGCTTCTCGTTTGCGCGACGAATTATATTCGGGAGTTGGACGCTGCCCTGCTTCGGCCCGGACGCTTCGATTGCATTATTCCGGTGGGCGGTCTGGACGATGAGGGAAGGAAAACCATATTCGAGCACTACCTGCGCAAGACCAACCAGGGCGAGGTGGACGTGGACAAGATTGTGTCCATGATTCCATTTTTTACGCCGGCGGATATTGAATACTGGTTTCAGAAAGTGACGCAGCATTCCTTCGAGCAAGAGTACATCGTCGGCAAAGATTATCGGATAAGTACGGAGACATTTCTGGAGATGCTTCCAGCAATGCGCCCAACGCTGACTGAGGACATGATCGAAGAGTTCCGGCAGGATTGCGATGAGTACACAAGATACTAGTCCCAGCTATTTCGCTATCGCCTTGAATTTGCGTTTCGAGAAGTTTTCCTGGGCTTCATTCACTCATAACGGTAATTCCTATAACATTCTATAATTAGACCACATTATTATACGGATTCGCAATCAAAGAAGCAAAATCGGAGAAACCCTTCTTGTAAGAAGTGTTTCCCCGAACCCCATCCCAAGAACTTCTAGCATTTTGCCTGAATCCTCTTTTTTCCTTGGGAAAAATAAGGATTCAGGCAAGTGTTAAAAGTTTTTTGGAGGGTTTAGGCAACCTTTTTTACAAAAAAGGTTCCCCAGATCTTACTGCTTTGAAAGCGCATTAGTATCAGGTGTGGGATGCCGCTATTTTGATCTTGTTCTTGCCGGTCCTTTTTGCTTCATAGAGGGCCTTGTCAGCACAGCGAATCAATTCGTCGCCGGTGCAAGCGTGCTCAGGGAAACACGCCACTCCGATGGACACTGTCAGCGATCCGGAAGGGAGGAGGTCCTCTCCGTTGAACTTTTCATCCGCGATTCCTCTGAGTATTCTTTCGGCCAGTTCAGGGGCATTTTCCGGACCAGCGCCCGGAAACACAATAGCGAACTCCTCGCCACCGTACCTGGCTACGATGTCGTAGCCACGACATGCCGATTTCAGGAGCTTCCCAATCTGTGCCAGGGCCTGATCCCCTTTTTGATGCCCATTACGATCGTTGTACAGCTTGAAATCGTCAATATCGATCATGAGTAGTATGAAAGAGCTTTCCAAGCGTAGGGCTTTCTGCACCTCAGCGGAAAGCGCCTCGTTCAAATAACGCCGGTTGTGGATCCCGGTCAGCGCATCCACGTAGGAGAGCTCCCTGTAAAATTCTCGTTCCATGGCTTTTCGGCGCAATTCTCGATGCTCTATAGCCTTTCTCACCGCGACCTGAATCTGATCTACGGTAAACGGTTTGATCAGATACTCGAGGGCTCCTGCTCTCATGCACGCCACGGCATTCTCTATAGACCCGTATCCCGTGATCACTATGACATCAGTGTTGCTGGAACTGGCTTTGAGTCTCTTGATCAAGGAAAGCCCGTCCATGCCAGGAAGTCTCATGTCCGTCACAATAAAATCATAATTCTTCTCTTCGTTCTTTTTGAGAGCCTCTACTCCGTCGCCGCAAACATCCACCTCGTACCCGGCAATTCTTATTGATTCTACCACGATATCGCGAACCATGGGGTCATCGTCCACAACGAGGATTTCCGGCCGTTCTTTGGGTTCGTGGCGAAACATTTGGGTCCTATCCCGGCCCTATTCAGTATTTCATAACCGTTTATCAATTCGGGGCGCGTACGACCGGTTGTTCTATACTCCTATTATCATGGATAAACAACCGTTTTCTCCATCTGCCCCGAGAAATACAAAGGATTGGTACGGCATTATCCGCGGTCGATCAAATCGGTCCCAGAAGCTTTCATGAACTTAAGCAGAGGAATGCGTTCGAACATCGGCCCCCCGTGAGGCGAAAGTGCATTGAGGCTGCACCCTGTCGTCAGGATTTCGTTGACGACAGGGCAGCTTTTGTTCAGGACGAGAACCAGCCGGTCAAGTCCCCATTTCCCATGAGGCAAGATAATGCGCTTGTTCTTCGGTGAGCGTATCTATTTTGATTCCCATGCTTTCCAGCTTGAGTCTCGCTATCTCGTTGTCTAATTTCTCAGGAAGGCGATGAACCTGTTTGGACAGTCCTTTGCCTAGCTTAACCAGGTGTTCTGAGGCCAATGCCTGATTCGCGAAACTCATGTCCATGACCGACGAGGGGTGACCTTCTGCGGCAGCCAGATTGATCAAACGACCTTCACCGAGCAGGATGATCCTGCGGCCGTCGGCAACTGTGAATTCTTCCACGAAGTCCCGGATGATCTTGCGTCCCACGGACATTGACTCAAGGGCCGGGATGTCTATCTCGACGTTAAAATGACCGGAGTTGCATACGATCGCGCCGTCTTTCATCAGCTCGAAGTGCTCCTTGCGGATCACGCTCGTATCGCCGGTTACCGTGCAGAAGAAATCCCCGAGGGGAGCGGCTTCGCCCATGGGCATGACCGTGTAGCCGTCCATGGCCGCTTCCAGGGCACGCAGAGGGTCCACTTCGGTCACGATAACTCTTGCACCCATACCTGCTGCGCGAGACGCTACTCCACGACCGCACCAGCCGTAACCGCTTACTACGAACCAACTCCCCGCCACGAGGCGGTTAGTAGCTCTGAGGACTCCGTCGATCGTGCTTTGGCCCGTTCCGTACCTGTTGTCAAAAAAATGCTTTGTATTCGAATCGTTGACTGCTATGACCGGGAACAGCAAAACCCCTTTGGCGGCCATGCTCTTGAGCCTTATTACGCCCGTGGTGGTCTCCTCGGTTCCGCCTATTATATTTGCCACCAGATCCTGACGTGTAGAGTGTATGGTGCCCACGAGGTCGGCCCCGTCATCCATCGTAATATGAGGCTTAACGTCGAGGCAAGCGTTGATATGCTTGTAGTACGTTTCCGTGTCCTCGCCTTTGATCGCGAATACGTGGAACCCGTCTGACACCAGCGCTGCAGCGACGTCATCTTGTGTCGACAGAGGATTGGAAGCGCATACGTAGACTTCAGCTCCGCCAGCGGCCAGAGTATGCACCAGAGAGGCAGTCTCAGTGGTGACGTGCAGGCAAGCCGCCAGCACCACCCCTGACAGCGGCTTTTCGGCTTGGAATCGCTCTTTGATCAGACGCAGCACGGGCATACTGCGTTCGGCCCACTCTATCCTTAATTTTCCGGATTCGGCCAGGGACAAATCCTTGACATGGTATTCCATTGATTCTCCTTCGAATTCAGTCCTGAGTCACCAACAGCGAACGGAGGACAGTATTAGACAGGCCAGTATTCGATTACAACCCGGCCATTTCTCTGAGTTCTACCGCCTTATCGGTTTTTTCCCATGTAAAATCTGAATCTTCCCTTCCGAAATGACCGTTGGCGGCAGTCTTGTAATAGATCGGCCTCAGGAGGTCAAGATACTTAATTATTGAAGCGGGCTTGAAGCTGAATACTTTCGAGACTATCCCGGCTATTTTCTGGTCGTCTATCTTTCCTGTTCCGTACGAGTTGACCATCAAAGACACAGGTTCGGGATATCCAATCGCATATGCCACCTGAAGGAGACACTTGTCCGCCAACCCTGCAGCCACGACGTTCTTGGCCACGTGCCTGGCCATATAAGAAGCGGATCGGTCAACCTTGGAGGGATCTTTTCCGGAAAAAGCCCCTCCACCATGGGCTCCGTATCCTCCGTACGTGTCCACTATGATTTTCCTGCCTGTAAGCCCGCAGTCGCCCAATGGCCCGCCAACGACAAAGCGACCAGTGGTATTGATGAGAAACCGGGTCTTCTGATCGAGGAGCTCCGCCGGTATCACTTTCTTAATGACTTCCTCAATTATTCCTTCTTTTATTTGTTCATGGGTGACATCCGGCGAGTGCTGCGCAGCAACCACAACTGTGTCGACTCGTTGAGGCTTGCCGTTTGCGTATTCCACTGTAACCTGAGATTTCCCGTCAGGCCTGAGGAAGCCCAGGACATTTTCCTTACGGACTTTGGTGAGCTGTTCGGTTAGCTGATGGGCATAGCTGATAGCCATAGGCATATATTCTGGAGTCTCAGTGCACGCGAAGCCGAACATGAGTCCTTGGTCTCCTGCGCCCTGCTCCGCGAACATGCCTTCGCCCTCAGTGACGCCCATTGAGATGTCAGGAGATTGTTTGTCCAGGGTTACTATGACCGCGCAGGTGTCCGCGTCGAATCCCATGGTAGCATCAGTATATCCGATAGACCGCACGGTATCTCGAACGATATGAGGAATGTCCACAATGGCCTTTGTCGTGATTTCGCCTGCCACAAGCGCCAATCCTGTGGTAACCAGGGTTTCGCACGCAACCCGGGACTTGGGATCTTGAGCGATCATCGCATCCAGAACTGAATCGGAAATTCGGTCGGCGATCTTGTCGGGATGTCCCTCTGTAACGGATTCAGACGAGAACAAATAGCTTCCCATCCCCACAGTCCTCCTTTCGGACCATTTTAATCTGGGTTCAGTCAAACTAGAGATGTTAACCATATCTGTAGTTGTGCGTCAAGAGAGAAATGTATCCATTGACTTACGAGCGAGAAGGAGTATGAGCAAGAGACTGTCATTGCGAGGAGTGAAACGACGAAGCTTTTTCCATTGCTCGGGTTTTGGAGATTGCTTGGCTTCGCTCGCAATGGCACCGTTGGGAGCGGTATTCTCCCCCGAGTCAATGAAGGGTTACTTTTGGTTGAAGATTGTGATTGGCCCGATATCTGATGAGCAGTAAGCTCCGAAACTGGTCGTTTCAGGCGTTTTCGGCAACCTGACGAAAGTCATGGGCTGGAAGGCAGCTACGGAATACTTTCGGGAGCGCTTCTCAGGGCTAAAGGGGTCATCCCGGGGCTAGAACCGGGCAAAGGGCATGGCTGCCGCACATTTCGGTAGAAGGCGAGCGTATTGCGCGGAAACCAGATTCAAGCTAAGTGACTCGCAACAGAGAGGAAATAGGAATCAATCACCAAAGGTGATTCAGGACATTAATATACAGAAGATCTATTTCTTGCGGCTCCTGGCAGCTTTTTAAGAATGTGCCACGTGTGCACTGGCCGGATTGGCCCTGCGTACGCGTCCAGATTTCATATGACTCGCTGGGCTCTGCGATTAGCCGTAGTCCTTGATGGAGCATGGTTTGTCATAAATGATTTTTCTCTCCTCCAAAAGCCTGTGAATTCACTAAGAAAGCGCAAACTAGCTATGACAAGACTTTTTCCATTGTCATTACCGACCTTCTTTGAACACCTTTGGGTAATCGGCATTACTTTCTTAATTGGCTCCAACGAACCGGCATCAGAAAGGAAAACCGCTTGAGACTCTCTGCAGTGCTGCGAATTACTTTTTTTGTCTGGCTCATTTTTTGGGGAACCTTCCAAAATGGGTTGGGCGCGTCTGCTGTTCAGGTGGCGTCAGAAGAGATTAGTGACCGTGATCGCTGGCTCGCATCTTGGCTCGACGATCTCTGCACGCAATGTGAAACGGTCAAGCCTCCGCCAATTGGTCTGAAAGTTGATGGCAAACCGTTGGACTTGGCCCATCGGCCGTGTACCAAGTCTTTGCACGGGCAGGACTCAGGGACTTTGGACTTTGAGGTTGTATGGCCCGGGGATGGTTTATTGCCTACCATACATTTGAAGGGGAAGAAATACACCAGCGTTCCTGTGGTTGAATGGACAGCCTATGTGATCCAAAAGGGGGCAGCCAATTCACTGCTGATTGAGGATATTCGCGGCGCGAACTTTTCGATCACGGGAATTGGGCCTCGAGCCCTGCTGCACCATTTCACCGGTAGCCTTGGGGCCCAGGGAGATTTCGAGCCTAGGGTTGACACTCTGCAATCTTGCATCCCGTTGTCCTTTGCCCCTGTTGGGGGGCGTTCTAGCAACGGTGTAATGCCTTACTTCAATATTGAAGGTTCTGATCGCGGGCTTATTTTGGCCGTTGGATGGCCTGGCCAGTGGAGTGTCGACATTACTGCCGGATTAGGCAATGCAATTGAGGTTCAGGCCGGACAGCAAACTACGCACATGGTTTTACATCCAAGCGAAGCCGTGAGAACCCCTCGGATGGTAGTGCAGTTCTATCGAGGGTCATGGGAACGTGCGCAGAATGTCTGGCGCGCATGGATGTTGTCATTCAACAATCTGAACAATGACAGACCGCCGACACAACCTATGCTATGTGGGACTGCGACCATTCAGTTGTCAATGTCCGGGAATGAGTGGAATAATGCCAGTCTGACCAGCGAAAGCCTTCTCTCTTTTCTCGACTCTTACAATAAACGCGGTCTGCAGCTCAACTGCTGGATGATCGATAGTGGTTGGCAACTTGGTCCCTCTACAGGGATCGGGGCTGGAACCTGGCAATTAGATCGGGGCCGATTTCCAAACGGTTTAGCCGCGATCAGTACAGCTTCCCACCGCCAAGGCATGAAGCTAAGCGTTTGGTTTGAACCTGAAAGAGTGCTTCCCGGTACGGCACTATACACGGAACACCCGGAATGGCTGCTGGCTCCGACCAAGCCGTATCAGAATGGCCTGATGATTGACAACAGCTGGCGTCTACTTAACCTCGGTAACCAGCAGGGACGCAGATGGCTCGTTCAGACGGTGGACCGTATGGTCACAAGCGAAGACATTGATATCTACCGCTTTGACTTCAACGTGGACCCCCTCCCTTTCTGGAATGCAGCCGATGCACCGGATCGGCTAGGCGTCACAGAAAACTTGTATATCCAGGGGTTCCTTTCTTATCTTGATGAGCTGAAAGAGCGGCACCCAGAGTTGATAATTGACAACTGCGCCAGCGGCGGGAGGCGGGCCGACGTTGAGACAATGCGGCGCACTATAATGTCCGGCCGCAGCGATTATTTGTTCGAGCCGGTTGGAGGACAATCCCACACGTATGGGATCGCCTATTGGTTGCCCTATCAAGGCTCCGTCACACTGAATCGATCACCTAACTCAACTTGGTTTAATCAATTTCCCCAGGATAGGCCTGCATACGTGTTCCGAAGTCACATGGCTCCATTTTTCACGCTATGCTACGATCCGCGCGACGAGCGGTTTCCCATTAATTTGTATCTTGAACTTATTGCTCAATATCGACATATCTCTCCATTCTTCCTTGACGACTATTGGCCACTTACCTCCTACAGTCGTGCTGACGATGCTTGGATAGCATTTCAGTTTGGGGATCACAACCGCGGAGCGGTACAGGCTTTCAGACGCAAGAGTGCAACGGAAACCTTGAAGGTCAGGTTGCGTGGAATAGATCAGGAAGCCGTGTACCTCATTGAAGATATCGATTCTGGTGTCGTGGAAGACGTTAGGGGACATCGACTCGCAGAAGAGGGGATTGTGGTGCGTCTTAACGAAGCACAATCAGCTGCACTGATAAGTTACGCGCGGAAGAATTAGCCATGGCCCAGTATCACATCCCTCAAATCGCTTGCATAGTTCTTGGACACAGAATTCCCACTGGAGGCGGATTGTATCGTAAGCCCTCAGTCAGGAACGGGGAAAGACTGTCATTGCGAGCGCAGCGAAGCAATCTCTGCCTTTGAGCCTATAGATTGCTTTGTCGTTTCACTCCTCGCAATGACATAGTATCAACAATTCACCCGCGTAACTGAGGGATTACATTGTATCAAACAAGGTATTTGTCTTTCACAGGCGATTAATCGAGGTAGGACCGCCAGTTACCCGACGGCCCCCTCACAGATCCCGGCGTGCGGTATTCCCGCACCGGGCTCCTCAGGGCTGCTCGCCTCCGCACCGCTATGCTATTCCCCGCAGTGAGGTTGGCATGACACCCCGGTACAGCAGACCGCCTCATGTTTCCTTTGCGGGCTACGCAGCCCTGTCGCTCACTTCCCCATGTGGGCGGCTCTCCCGCCTCGGAGTACTATGGAGCGATCTGACTCCTCCCGGTCCATCGGGTGGCCTTCTTTTCATTGGTACACCCTACCCTCGTACGAGGGAGACCAGGGGGC
>JACRDE010000472.1 GCA_016212935.1 Desulfomonile tiedjei
GAGCCATGGCAACCTCCTTTTGGATTTCTTATTTCTTATCTTTGAGGATGCCATGGTTTTCTTTTCAAGGGTATTTTCATGTTCCGTTGTGAACGACTCTTCATGATAGTTCGCCGGGGTGACGGTGTTGCACTTGGCTAAATAGTTGAAATAACGCGAGCCCGTTCATCAAGTTAGCGCCTATGGGTGCGAGAGGGCTGTCGGGTGACCGGGGCAATCCTGGCTCATTTTCTTTACACCTGTAAGAGTCTTTGCATGCCCTTATCAGAGCGCATCATGCCTGCTTTGCTCGAGCATAGCGAACCGAGACCCCATTCATGCTGACTCGATCAAGCAATGCGTCCGTTGGTCCGATGGCGACCGTGGAGCCTGAGTCCATAATAACTGCGCGGTCCGCGAGACTGAGGATTTCATCCACCGAATGGCTTACATAGAGAATCGGAACTGCAAATGCCGTCGGCAATTGACCGATAAAAGGCAGAACCTCTGATTTCCTTTCCTCGTCCAAAGAGGCTAGGGGTTCATCCATAAGCAAAAGCTGGGGACTCGTGAGAAGGCTGCGGCCGATTGCTACGCGCTGTTTCTCGCCGCCGGAAAGCTTTGACGGCCGTCTATGCAGAAGATGACCGATCCCCAGGAGTTCAACCACCTGGTCGAACTCAACGTAGCGTTCCGAAGGTCGTACGAGCTTCATGCCATAAGTCAGGTTTGATTTTACCGACAAGTGGGGAAACAGCCTGCCGTCCTGAAATATATATCCGAATCGCCTTCTGTGTGTAGGGATGTCTATGCCCTGACGGGAGTCAAAAAAAGTCTTTCCGTTTACTGAAATCCTGCCCTCGTCCGGCCGGACCAGACCTGCTATCATATTTATAACAGAGGTCTTTCCAGCACCGGATCGACCGAAGATCGCCGTAATCCCTGCTCCCTTGTCAGTGAAAGACGCGTTTATTGAAAAAGCTCCCTGTTTTTTCCTGATGCTAACGTCCAGCAATGTTCAGCCTTTCATACGAGCGGCAAGACGCCTGGAAAGTATCTCCGAGAGAAGCAATGCGATGAAGGCAAGGACCACCGATATCACGCATAATCTGAAAGCTCCAGCTTCGCCACCAGGCACCTGTGTCAAAGTGTATAGGGCCAGGGGAAGGGTCCTTGTCTCCCCAGGAATATTCGACACAAATGTTATAGTGGCTCCAAATTCACTTAGGCTCCGAGCGAATGCCAGTATCATCCCTGTGAGGATACCGGGCATGATCAACGGCAGAGTGATGCTGAAAAAGACTCGAACCGATCCTGCTCCCAGGGTGCGAGCTGCTGCTTCCAACTCCTGGTTGACCCCTTCCATTGAAAGCCGAACGGCCCTCACCAGCAGGGGAAAGGCCATCAGGCCGGAGGCCACCGCAGCGCCCTTCCAATTGAAAGCAAAGGTGATCCCCAAAGCGTCGTGTAACCAGGCCCCGATTAGCCCCTTGCGTCCCAGCAGTACGAGCAGGATGTATCCCATCACCACTGGAGGTAGCACCAGAGGCAAATGAACCACTCCATCAACGAGCAGCTTTCCTGGAAAACTTTTTCGAGCCAGGAGCCAGGCCAGGAGTATGCCCAGGGGCAGGCTGCCCGCCACGGCCCAGGCTGATACCCAAAGGCTCAGTACGAGCGCCTGGCTTTCAAAAGTTGATAGACTCAGCATTTCCATCAGCGAACTGCAAACCCGTACTTTTCGAACACAGCCTTCGCCTCCGGAGTCTTTAGAAAATTGAGAAAGCTGCGGGCGGCCTCAGTATCCTTTCCTGCGATTAGCGCCGCTGGATAGGTGATAGGCGGATAAGAACCTTCAGGAAAGGTCCCCACAATCTTTACTTTCTTGGAAATAGCGGCATCCGTGGAATATACGATGCCTAAAGGACATTCTCCCCGCTCCACAAGCGCAAGACCTGCTCGCACGCTGTCGGCCCGCGCTAGTTTGCCTTCGACCGTAGCCCAAACACCCAGCTTCTGAAGGGCTGACTTCGCATATTTTCCTACCGGGACATGATCAGGATCGCCCGTGGCAAGGCGTCCGTCCCCCAGCAGCTGTGCAAGAGGAAAGCTTTGGTGGACGTCAAGTTTAAGTTTGCTATCGAGTGGGGCGACGAAAACCAGCTTGTTCCCTACCAGATCGAATCTAGTATCAGGAACTATGAGTCGCTTTTCCGATAAGTAGTTCATCCATGCTTCGTCAGCGGATAGAAAGACGTTTGCCGGAGCTCCATTCTCTATCTGTTTGGCCAGTGTGGAAGACGCTGCAAAGGAAGACGTAACGTTTGAGCCCCCTTTGCCCGCAAACATGTTTCCCAGATCGGTTATGGCATTGGTGAGGGATGCGGCAGCGAATACCGTCACAGCATCAGATGCACGTGAGACCCCTACCGGCCCCGCCAATAGCAGTGCCGCCATAGCGCTAATCGTAAACCATTTTCTCCGCAATAATCTCATTCTTGTGATGACTCCTTTTCTCAACACTCGTTAGCTTTCGGTCGCTCAAGCAGGCCCTCCAGCCACGCAACTGTCGCCCGAATCATAGTCAATCGGAAGCTCAGGGAACGGAATTCAATTTCATTCCTGCATGAAGCTACTTGGGCCTCGAGTCTGTGAGTCTTTTCTCTACACACGTCCAACTGTTCCGATATGAGGCTTCTTTCGAATTGGTGCCCAAGTTGTTGCGCGCACCAGAGCTTGGTCAAGAATTCTAAGCGCATATCCCTGATGTGCCATACCGGCTTGTTGATCCATTCCTTGTAAACTTCCATCCCCTTCGGAGTGAGATTGAAGATATTCTTTGCAGGCAGATTTTCCTGCCCCACGCGTTCGTGGCTCACCAGCCCGTCTCGTTCGAGCCGCCCCAGCAGGGCATATGTGTTGCTCTTGCCCAAGCGCCAGATGGACCCGATCTCTTCGTTCAGGCGAAGAGATATCTCGTAGCCATGGGCAGGTCCACGAGCCAGAATGCCCAGGATAGGATATTCAGCCGGATTGCGGTCCTTGAGTTTAGATGCATTTATGTTGTGACTAGTCATACGGTGACCAACTTAGCACGACAACCTGCTCAAGCGCAAATACAATATGCGTGCCAATCCGATGATGTCCTATTTTTCGGGAATTCGCGTCGGAGAGAGCCTGGAAGCCTACAATTAGGTTTACAAAAGTTTCATAATTGTGGTGATTGTTGCAGTGAGCCCAATATCAGGCAGCAGGTAACTGAAAACTGGGTTCGCGGAGCGATAGAATCTGGGAACTCTCTTGAAGGAACCTGCGCACGAAGAGTACGAGGTCTCCTAGCTGAAGGTCCCTCCCACCCCTTAAGTAAGGGGTAAGAGGGAATTTCTTGCATCCAACTCGGTTTACTGACTTGAGCCCTTATTCTAGTGCCCATCGTTGCAGTAAAGGCTTGCCAGGTTCCGCTTTCTAGGCGGCGGTGAGTTCGTAGCTCAAGCGGTCATCTTCCAGGCCTAGTATGCGGACTATCACTTTCATTCCGGCCTTGATCGCGTCGTCTGGAAGCGATTTGTCGAGTCTCCCGAATACTTTAATTCCGTCGGAAAACTCAGCCACTCCCAACACGTAGGGGACATCTTTTTCAAAGCCTGCGGGAGCGTACATCGCCTTAGTATATGTGATTAAGGTTCCTTCACCTGTGATGGAGAACCAGTCCATGTCGTTTGCCAGGCACTTGTCACAATCGCTTCGAGGCGGAAAAAATTTAGCTCCGCAGCTCTTGCACGCGGTCCCGCGCAATTCGTTGTTCTTGAGGAATTCCACGAACTGCTCGGTTTTCGTGACGCCGGTAAAGCTTATGATTCCGAATTGTTCGAATCCCATGGTCGTACCTCCTTGGAGATTGCCGGGAGACAGATTTTGAATTTATTCCGTCCCGAAAACGCTTACGTTGCCGTAAATGCCCACACCCCCGATGTTGTGGACTAGTCCGATTTTCGCTTCGGGCACCTGCATTGGTCCTGCATCTCCTCGGAGTTGAAGAACAATGGTTCGGATCTGGGAGCCGCCGGTTGCCCCGATGGGGTGACCCTTGGAAAGAAGGCCGCCATCCACGTTAACAGGAATCTTGCCCTCTTTGTATGTCTCCTTGCTTCTTATTAACTGTGGGCCCTGGCCTGGTTCGGCGAATCCTAGGTCTTCATAGGCCATCATTTCTGCAATGGTGAAGCAGTCATGAACTTCTGCAACGTCAACGTCCTGGGGGGTGATTCCTGCCATGTCATAGGCTCTCTTCGCTGCCAGCTGAGCGCATTTCAAACCACTGAAGCTGTCTCGACCGGCCATATTGATCGGAGCCGTAGCCATGCCAAGTCCCTTGATCCACACCGGTTTCCGGCAGAGATCTTTGGCCTTTTCCTCGGAAGCCAGAATAAGGCATGAAGATCCGTCAGCATTCGCGCAGCAATCAAAGACTTTCAGAGGCGTCGCGATGAACTTGGGTTCAAGTATTTTTTCGAGGGACAGTTCTTTCCGGAACACTGCTTTCTCGTTGATGAGCCCGTATGTGGAGGATTTGAGCCGAATGAGCGCGAGATCTTCCTCGGTAGTGCCGTACTTCTCGAAGTGCCCTCTCGCGTGCAACGCGTAATATGCTGGCATCATGGTACCAAAAGGGGCTTCCCACTGAATGTCGGCTCCACGCCCCATTCTTTCCTGGGATTCTGCGGACGATATCTCCGACATCTTCTGGAATCCCAGCACCATAACGACATCGTGGAGCCCCGAGGCTATCAGGGCGTAAGCGGTCCGGAGCCCGCTGGAACTGGACGAGCACACGCTTTCCACATAGAAGGTCGGTTGGGGATTCAGGCCCAGGTATTCGGCCATCAGGCCCGCTGGTGTTCTTTGTTTATCGTATTCAGGCGCGGAACATACAACCGACGCGTCTATTTGCTCGGCTTTTATTCCTGCATCGTGCATTGCTTCTCTGTAGGCCTCGAAGGCCAGCTCGCGAATCGAACCGGGGTAAGCCCGCACGAACGCACTTTGTCCGACACCGATGACCGCAACCTTTGGCATCTGTTCCTCCTTGTCTGCGGACTGGATGCTTCCCTATTTAGCAGGTGTGAAATCATAGCATAGGATATTTTTCAGATCAATGAATAGGTGAAGTTGGCTTTTCCTCAACAACTAAGTTGCTGAACCATTCGGAGCGTCGTCACAAATTCAGCCCAGTGTACCTCGTAAAATTGCGAAGCGATAACGGCCAACCATCCACAAATTCATGAGCCGCAAATACGGCCAGAATTCATTCTAATCAGTGTCCGCAAGGAAATCATCTGAGCTGCAACAATAGGCATACATGCCTAATGATGCATTTGCGGAAATCCTTGATCAGTCAAGGGTATTCTGGTATTCATCATGTTTGCTGGTTAGTGCGGTTCACCCCAATTTCTTCCGAATCGATATTGAGGCCCCGACTCCGTCCTGTCGGGATTCCTGAACGTTCGACATGCGCGCGGATCGGCTGTTGCAGGGCCTTGATTAATCGAATAACCAACGGTGTTTATTCGTTAAATAGAAACGGAGATCAGGTTATGGAAATCAAAAAGATCGGAGTCATCGGCGCTGGCCTTATGGGTGCAGGTATAGCCCAGGTGGCAGCTCAAAGCGGTTTTGAAGTTACACTCATGGACGTTGAGACGAGATTCCTTGATAAAGGAATCTCTACAATCGAGAAGAACCTCAAACGGATGGTGGAAAAAGGCAAACTCGACGCGGCACAAGCCGACGCGATTCGCGCGCGCATAAAAGGCACGCTCTCCATCGTGGACGTTGCCAATGGGGCGGACGTTACCATAGAAGCGGTCATTGAAAAAATGGACCTAAAGAAAAAGGTCTATAAAGAATTGGACCAACTTGCCCAAGGGTCCACGATCTTCGCGACCAACACTTCCGGACTCAGCATCACAGAAATGGCAGCCATAACTGCCAGACCGGAGAAATTCATCGGCATGCACTTTTTCAATCCTGTGCCTGTCATGAAGCTGGTGGAAGTGATCCGAGGTATAGCCACAAGCGATGAGACTGTGGCTGTCATAAAAGATCTCTCCGTGAAGCTGGGCAAGACCCCGATTGAAGTGCAGGAAGCGCCTGGGTTCGTTGTCAATCGCATACTGGTCCCGATGATTATCGAAGCGATTTTCGTGCTTCAAGAGGGGCTTGCAACGGCTGCGGAAATAGACGAAGGCATGAAATTAGGCGCCAATCATCCGATGGGCCCGCTGGCCCTGGCAGACCTGGTGGGATTGGACACTCTGTTGAACGTCCAACAGCACCTTTACGAAGAGTTTGGAGATCCAAAATATAGGCCACCGGTTCTGCTAAAGAAAATGGTGCGCGCAGGACGATTGGGCCGCAAATCCGGCAAAGGGTTTTATGATTACGGTTCATGATGTGAGCCGGTCGAGATACTTGTTATGGGCTCGATGACTGCCCGCACTTTGCAATCTCAACCGGAGAATTACGGCAATGGTCTGGGTCAAACGGACCCAACTCGTGCGGTTCGGCTCGATTGCGAGGCCTGGCCGCTTCCCTATTTGGGAACCCTTGACTGGAGGTTAGAATGGGAACCGAAAGATTCGGTCTGACAGAAGAAGAACAGATGCTTCAGGATATGGTGAGGCGCCTGGCCAAAGAGAAAGTGGCTCCAGGGGCTGAAGAGCGAGACAAAAAGGGTGAATACCCGTGGGATATGGCGGAACTGATGAAGGAAAACGGCTTGATGGGCATTGACTTCCCCGAAGCTTACGGCGGAATGGATGCAGGAATGCTTGCCCACTGCATTGCAGTGGAAGAGCTGGCAAAAGCGGATGCTGCAGTGGCCTTGATCCCTTCATGTCAGGAACTCGGTAGCTTGCCTATAATCCTGGCGGGAAATCACGAACAAAAGGAAAAATATCTGACACCCCTTTCTACGGGCGAGAAATTGGCCGCATTCGGGCTTACCGAGGCCAAGGGAGGGTCTGACGTAGCGGCCCTGAAAACCAGGGCTGTGCGTAAAGGGGACAAGTACATTATCAACGGCTCAAAGATATTCATCACGAACGGAGGAGTCGCTGACACGTACTCTGTCTACGCCGTGACCAACCCCGATGTGAAACCGCACAAGGGCGCAAGTGTTTTTATCATGGAAAAGGGCATGCCCGGATTTACAGTGGGCAAGAAAGAAAGCAAGCTTGGTATCCGATGCTCTGATACCAGAGAATTGATTTTCGAGGATGTGGAAGTGCCTGTGGAGAACCGCCTCGGGGAAGAGGGGGAAGGTTTTCACATCATGATGAAAACTCTGGACTTCAGTCGTCCTTCAGTGGCCGCTCAAGCTTTGGGAATAGCCGCAGGGGCTTTCGAGTATGCCACCGCGTACGCGAAAGAGCGTGAAACATTCGGCAAACCCATAATTCAACATCAGGCCATTGCCTTCAAACTCGCCGACATGTCAATGAGGATCTCCGCGGCAAGACAACTGCTTTACAAGACCTGCGATCTGCTCCACGCGTTTGTGGAAAAGGACCTGTCACGCGTTCCGCCTGAGATAATTCGCCATTCGTCAATGTCCAAAGCGTACTGCTCGGATGTTGCAATGTGGACCACGATTGAGGCGGTTCAGGTGCTCGGCGGGTACGGTTAAATTTCAGAGTATCCTGTCGAGAGGATGA
>JACRDE010000465.1 GCA_016212935.1 Desulfomonile tiedjei
AGTATCCAGCTCTGCCAGGGTGCAGTTCTCGGCGTTGGGCATGTTCGGTAGACGAGCCATGCCCAAGAAAAAATCACATTCTCGACCGGAACGCGAGAAAAATAAACGAGCAATCGGTCAAAACTTTTGGCAACTGCTATATATCTGCGAGGTAATGATGGTTCCAATTGCCATAATCGGTACTCTAGATACCAAAGGCGAAGAAGTCGCGTATATCAAGCAATTGATCCAAGAATCCGGGTGCTCCACCATTGTGGTAGATGTAGGTGTGTTGCACCAGCCCAGGACTGAGGCTGATGTTTCGAGAGATTCTGTAGCCTCCGCTGGTGGAGTGGCCCTCAAGGAATTGCTTGATGTCGGCGATCGGAGGCTAGCCATCCAGACGATGACCGAAGGGGCTAAATCCATAGTCAGAGACCTGTACAACAAAGGAAGGCTTTCCGGTGTGATTTCTGTGGGCGGAGGAACTGGAACCCATATTGGCACCGGTGCAATGCGAGGCCTGCCGTTGGGGATTCCGAAATTGATGGTTTCTACTGTGGCGTCACGGGACATGAGCGAACTGATCGGAACCAAAGATATCGTGATGATGCATTCAGTAATAGATATCCTGGGACTGAACGCCATAAGTAGGAAGATACTATCGCACGCGGCTGCAGCAATCGTGGCTATGGCAGGCAACGGCGGTCGGATTGAGCCCGTAAGGCCCATAATCGGTCTGACTTCATTCGGGTTCATTACAGAAGGGGCTATGCTTGTGAAAAGCATGCTCGAGGCCAAGGGCTACGACGTTGCTCCTTTTCATGCGAACGGCACAGGCGGAATGTCTATGGAGGACCTGATCGACCAGGGGCTCATTTCGGGCGTCCTGGATTTTGCGCTTCACGAATTTTCGGATCAACTGTACGGAGGTTATTGCGGAGCAATAGGACCCGACAGACTGGAAGCAGCGGGCCGCAAGGGTATTCCTCAGGTTGTGGTTCCTGGAGGCCTGGACTGCATAGTGCTCGAGTTTGACTCACCAGAGACAATGCCAGAAGCAGTTAAGGATCGGAAGGTGTTCTGGTATGACTTCAGATCGGGAGTGCGCACCGTCGCCCAGGACATGCGTCAGCTGGCCGGGACCATCGCGGAAAAGCTCAACCGGGCGACCGGGCCGGTGACTGTCATGATACCCATGAAAGGGTGGTCTGAAGCCGATGCTCCCGGCGGACCGCTTTACGATCCCGAGACCAACAGGATTTTCGTTGATGAATTGAAATCCCTTCTTTCCCCTTCGATTCCCGTGGTGGAGGCCGATCTTCACATAAATCAGAGCGAATTTGCTGAACTAGCGGTCTCTGAACTGGACAGACTGATGAGCAGAGCCTGAAAGGCAACAGGATAGCTGGACCTCGGCGTTTACCCGAAGATCCCCGCGGGATTTTCGTCATGCCGGCGAAAGCCGGCATCCAGCATAGCCCTACCAGTCGAGATCATCATATCAAGAGCTTGCGGATCAGTCATCCTCGTCTCTGAGTCCTAATATCAGCGATTGTTGGAAATAGTTTCCGGGGAACCCTTTCTTGTGCAAAAAAGTGTTCCCCGCAAATTTCTCCATAAAATCGCTCAATTTAGGTTGAGTACAAGCTGGATTACTTCATCCCTAACTCTTTGAAGAAACTCATCACTGCCTCTTTGCAAACATTTGGGGCTCGGAACACTGCATAATGCGCCAGAGGATGTTCGTAGCCTACCAGTTTTGCGCCCTGAATTTTCGAGGCAGCTTCTTCCGCGAGAACGTACCTAAGCCATTGATCGTTCTTGACATGGAGGATGAGCGTCCTTGCCTTGATCCGGCTGAGCTGGTCGCTTATGTCGTAGGTCTCCAAACCCTTATTCCGGTAAATCAGGTCATCCACATCGAAGTCCTTGGCCTTGGATATAAGGTTAACTCCTTCGTCACCGTTGGGTTCCCAGGAGAATACCTCCTTCTTGACCTCGTTCCAATTCTGCTTTGCCCGGAAATCAAAACTGTACCCGGTATGCCCTAGAATCGACCATCCGAACATCATGCCTTTGTTGGGGTGTTGGTCTTTTGGGAGGGAGTAGTAATCTCCTTTGGTTTTCTGCCAGACAGGGTCGCTCTGCATTCCCGCCGTCATTAGCTGGAAGAGCCATCTAGAAACCGGGTCAGATGTGGTGATGCCACCGATGGGCATGATCGCGTCTACAAAATCAGGATGGAGGACCGCCAGAACATAGCTCTGAATTGCCCCCATTGAGACGCCGGTGGCGACCTTGACTTTTCCGACTCCGAGATGGTCCTTCAGGAGGCGATAGTTGGCCTGAGTGCAATCCAGAATGGAGTAACGCGGAAACTTCATACCCAATCCGTCGCTGGGCTTGCTGGCCCCCCATAGTCCCAAAGCATCCAGGAATATGACGTAGTACTTGTCCGTGTCGATCAGCTTGCCCGGTCCAACAACCGGCCCATCAGAGAAGCCGTTGCCCTTCTGGCCGTCATACCAGAAAAAATACATAAAAGACGAGTCGCCGGAGTAGTAAGAACTTATGATTACAGCGTTGACAATCTTCCCGTCCTTGTCCCGTTCCGGAGTTCCTACCGCTATGTAAGACAGGCGAAGTGGTTCGCGTCCCAAGGATTCAAGAGTCACCCCTCCTGCGCCGCCGAGTTCGAACGATCCCTCATTGGTCAGTTCATATTTTCCACCGATGGCAAAGTTGGGCAACGAATAGTATTTTTTCAGCGACTCTAGTTCCGGCACGCCCGACAGCCGTGTTATCGGCTCTGCTTGCACGTTCGCAGCGGCAGCTACCAGAACCAGAATGAGGAGGACGGAGAAAAGGCGGAATCGAGTCCCATTGGATGAGAATCTCATGAGTCTACCCCTTTCATGCGAGTTCGTTTTCAAACAGTGAGGGCCCGTCAGGAGTGCACTATGCACTGATACTAACGCTCAATCAAACTGACATTATGTCGCGGCGAAATTAAGTTTGGTCTCCCCGGAAATCCCCACGATCCTGAAGCAAACAACCTTTGACGCAGCGTTCAGTCACTGACGGGCAAACGATAGCTCGGGGACTGGGCCTGCACCTGCATGACAGGCTGAGCGCGCTCACCGCTGCACAATACTACGAGGAGATTCGAGATCAAGACTTCCTTCTGGGAATCAGCCATCTGGATACCCGCGGCCTGCAATTTGTTGAGAGCGTCGCAAACGATAGCTACGGCTCCGTCCACAATAGTCTTGCGGGCTTCTATGAGCGCCAAGGCCTGCTGTCTCATAAGCATCGCCTGGGCAATTTCGGGGGCATAGGTGAGATCGTTGAGCCGCACATCCAGGACATCAATTCCCGCCGATTCCACAGCCTTCTGCAATTCTTTGATGTATGTCCGTCTTACGGTCTCGTTCTCGCCCTTGAGGCAGGGAGCTTCTGGATTAGAAGAGTGGTACGGGAATCTAGCACTGACTCCCTTGATGACGGCTCCGGCTTTGTTCTCTATGAAAGTCCGGAAGTTCTCCACTTCCAGGACGGCTTTTCGAATGTCCTTGACGCGGTAGACCACTACGGCACCGACCTGAATTGGATTGCCGTGCCCATCCACGACAGTGGCAGTAGCAACCTCCAGAGTGATTTCTGAGGTGGGGATGCGTATCAGCCTGCACCCGAACGGGAAGACCCAGTGAATGCCCTCAGAGTCGATTGTACCCCGATAGGCGCCAAAGCTGAGAATGACCACCCCTTCCCGCGGCTTGACAGTGATGAAGCCTTTGAACCCCACAACAGCCGCTACGGCGGCCCCAATTACGAAGAACAGGAGAATCAATGCGTCCATCTTTTTCCCATACCCTTCTTCTCATACGGATTCGCAATCAAAGAAGCAAAATCGGAGAAACCCTTCTTGTAAGAAGTGCCTCCCCGATTTTACATATTTGAAAGCGAAATGCTATGAAAGAAGTGTCCAGCAAGTGACGAAACTAACAGCCCGTAAATTGGGAGTTTTTGAGGAGGGTTCTGGGAGGGACTTTCATGCAAAAAGTCCTTCCCTGCAAGATTCTCCAATCACATTGATTTTCATGTCTCCAGGCGTTTCTTTTCTTCAGAACGGATTTCTCGTCGGAGGAGTTTTCCGACTTTGGATTTGGGGAGCATATCTCTGAACTCTATGTATTGGGGGATCTTGTATTGAATGAGTTTCCCGCGACACCACTTGGTGAGCTCGTAACCTGTAATACCCTTGACATCTTTCTTGAGCACCACGAACGCTTTGATGCGTTCGCCCACCTTGGCATCCGGAATTCCGACCACACACGATTCGATAACAGCGGGATGTTCCTGCAAGACCGCTTCGATCTCCGACGCGGATATGCGATAACCCTTGTGCTTGATGGTATCCACAGTTCTGTCCACAAAGTAGAGAAATCCCTGCTCGTCCTGCCGTACGATGTCCGCTGTTCTGTACCAGAGCCGACCGCTAATCTCCACGAATGCCGACGCAGTTTCTTCCGGTTTGTTCATGTAAGCCCGGACCATTCTATCCGACGAAACCAACAACTCGCCCGGGTCCCCAGGCTTAACGGCCGCGGTTCCACCGGATTCAGCAATCATGATGTGCTTGCTAGGTTGCCTGAGCCCCATACTCATGGGCGGAAAGTCGCGATCCGTGGGGCTCA
>JACRDE010000475.1 GCA_016212935.1 Desulfomonile tiedjei
AGACGACCGGGAAGGTTCGACAGAGAGATCACCATTCCCATACCAGATCGCAACGGACGACTGGAGATTCTGGAAATCCATAGCCGAGGCATGCCGCTTGCTTCGGACGTAGACATGAACCATCTCTCGGAAATCACTCACGGTTTTGTAGGCGCAGACTTGGAAGCCCTTTGCCGGGAAGCCGCTATGAGCTCCTTGCGCAGGATCATGCCTGATATCGATTTTGCAATGGCCGGGATTCCTTACGAGCAGCTTGCGAAACTTGAAGTTCATATGAACGATTTCCTCAAGGCTATGAAAGAGGTTGAGCCTTCGGCAATAAGAGAGGTCTTCGTAGAGGTGCCGGATGTTCACTGGGAAGACGTGGGAGGTCATGCGGGTCTGAAGTCTCGTCTCATCGAATCCGTGGAATGGCCGCTGCAGTACCCCCACTTTTTTGAACTCGCCGGCACGAAACCGCCTCGAGGAATCCTGCTTGGCGGCCCTCCTGGTTGCGGCAAGACTCTTCTAGCCAAAGCGATCGCCAACGAGAGCAAGGTCAACTTTATATCGGTAAAAGGACCCGCTCTGCTCTCGAAATACGTTGGCGAATCCGAACAGGCTGTAAGGGATGTGTTCCGAAAAGCACGACAAGCTTCGCCTTGCATAATCTTTTTTGACGAGATCGATGCTCTGGTGCCCACCCGTAGTGGTGGTTCGTCGGATTCACATGTTGCAGAGAGAGTCCTGAGTCAGTTTCTGGCTGAATTCGATGGCATTGAAGAGTTGAGTGGCGTTTTGGTGCTTGGGGCATCGAATAGATTGGACATGCTCGATCCTGCAGTGTTGAGGCCTGGTAGGTTCGACGAGGTGGTTGAGATTCCGATGCCTGACGAGAAGGACCGCGAGGAAATTTTCCGGGTTCATCTTCGAAACAAACCGCTGGAAAAGGATATCGATCCGGCCGGACTGGCTGAAAAAACAGAAGGGTTCAGTGGAGCCGAAATTGCCGCGGTCTGCAACCGGGCGGCTTTGTCCGCGGTGAGGCGTGGTGTGAATAGCTTGAAGGCTAATCCGGACGGAGAAATCACAATTCTGGTCAGACCATCCGATATAGAAATGGCCTTGGCCGAGATGGGTGAGGATTGACCATGCCAAATGCATTATATCTTTTTTGCCTCGCTCGCGGCAGACTGGTGCCGTTTCTTGACGGAACCGGAATAACCGGCAGTGAAATGCTGATTATGAAAGATTTTAGCAATGTCACGGCAGTAGTCTGCGAGGTGCCGGAGGACGAGTTTTCAGGCTCGTCAGCTGAGACAAATCTCCAGGATCTGGGATGGGTGGGGCTCAGAGCGGTCCGCCACGAGCAAGTTGTCGAGGAAGTAATGCGGTATTCTCCAGTGCTGCCCGCTCGTTTCGGGAGCCTCTTCTCCTCGCTTGAAAACCTTGCAAGTCTGGTGGAAAGCAACATTGCAGCGATCAATATGTTTCTCGATCATGTGGCCGATAAAGAAGAATGGTCGGTCAAGGGATCGCTATCAAAGACCAAGGCCCTGGAGGAGATTTTCTTTAATAAGCTGAAAGGCATGTCTGAAAGTTTTTCTTCTCTAAGTCCCGGAATGCGTTATTTCAAAGAGCGTCAGATTCGGGCCGAGGCGGAAAAAGAACTGGCTGGTTGGGTCAAGAAGGCCTGCAATACGGTTTCAGAAGAGTTGATTGGCCTCTGTGCGAGCTCTCGCCAACGAAAAATAATCAGCCTGTCGAAAGAGGAATCCGATAAACAAACGGTAGTGAACTGGGCTTTTCTCCTGGATCATTCCCTTGTCGGGGATTTCTTGAAGGGGGTCGATTCCGCTAATGCCCGGTACAACTCCAAGGGCTTGTTTTTCGAGTGCTCGGGCCCTTGGCCTCCGTACAGCTTTTGCCCTTCCCTGGAATCGGAGTCCGATGCATGAAGTGCTTGATGTACTGCATATTCTCCTCCAATGGGCCAGCGCAGATGGATTGCAAGCCTGAAGGCGTGGGAGGCGGCCAGGTGCAGGTGATTGAGAACAATGGCCTGGCCGCAGCAGTATCTGCGGTCTCTGAGGCAGATATATCCCAGGATCCTCTAACAGTGATTGCTTATCACAAAATAATTGAAACATTTCACGGTCAAATGTGCGTGATTCCTCTCCGCTTCGGCACAATTGTCAATCATGAATCAGAGGTGC
>JACRDE010000476.1 GCA_016212935.1 Desulfomonile tiedjei
GCTGAGCCCGTCATGTGCAAACACCCGGAGCTTCTCGCGTTTCTTGTCCAGCAGACTCAACGTGCTGCCCTTCACTTTCATCACCTTCACCACACCTTGCACGATGAGACTGAGCACTTCTTTCAAATTCAGCGTTGATGAGACGGCTTTTTTCAGTTCTTCAAAGGTGTCTTCTCTATATCGCTTTTCGAAACGGGTTTTCCGATCGGCCATCGTTTTGTCGACCAGCTCAGTAAGCTGATCCGGAGTGAAGGGTTTTCTTATGTAGTCCGCAGCGCCGAGCTTCAAGGCTTTTACTGCGGAATCCACGGTGGAATATGCTGTAAACATAATCATGGACAGATCGGGATCGATTTCCGAAAGGGACTCCATGGCCTGCAGGCCGTCGATTCCGGGCATTTTCAAATCTGTCATAAGAATATCGAATCCGCCTTGTTTCAATATTTCGAGAGCATCTTCGCCCTTGCGGGCAGTCTTGACTTCATAGTTTTCTTCTTCCAGAATGCGGCTCACGCTATCCAGGACGATTTGCTCATCATCCAGCACCAGAATTTTCCCGTTACGTTTTTCCATTGATCCACTCCTCACAAAGAACGCTAGTGATGCAGCCTGAGATCAAGGTTACATATTCGATTACTCGGCATTTGCGCCACCTTCCCGCGAATTCAAAGACTCGTCTTCCGCTTGAATCGAATTTCAGCTCTCTGTCGCTTTCTGTGTCACGGCCTTGGGGATGAACTTTTTCAATCCCTCTATATCCGTACGAACCCGCTCGTATGTCATGGCATTTTCCAGTGCGCGGGCTGCTTGCTCGGCAAATTTGAGCAGAAGGTCCATCTCGTCGTCGCTGAAGGACCTCTTCTTCGAGCTGTATGTCCGGAGAACTCCGAAAACAGCGTCGTCGAGCTTCAAGGGTATGGACAGTATGGAGCTTATATTTTCTTTCCTGGCCTCAGCGGGGTACTGGAGACTGTCTTCAAAATCAGCATCCTCCACGATGACAGGTTTTCCGGATTGCAGTACGTCGGATATGCTTTTCTTGGCATCTATCAGCCCTTTTTGGGCGTATTCCTCGCTAAGTCCGCTGGAAGATGCCAGCTCGAGGGCCTCGTCTCGCTTCCGGAATATGAATACAGCGCTTGCCTTTACACTAAAGAGCCTGGCTACACTCGAACAGATAAGGTTCAAGATTTCCTTCAGATCCAGGCTGGATCGCAGGGCTCTTTCCGCATCAGCATAGGTCTGCTCTATTTCCCGGTCTCTCCGTGCCTTGAAAACCTTCTCCAATGCCCGATTCGTGACTTCCAGGAGCTCTTCTGGAGTGAACGGTTTGGGAAGATAGTCCAGAGCGCCGAGCTTGATGGATTCCACTGCGGAGTCTACCGTCGCGTACCCGGTAAACATTACCACACCGACATCCGGATGCTTTTTGGCGATAGCCTCAACCACTTCCATTCCGCTCCGCTCCGGCATCATGAGGTCGGTAAGCGCCAGGTCGAAGGTCTCGTTTTCGAGTTTGTCCAATGCTTGGTCGACCCTCAGCGCGCTTACAACCCGATACCCCTCTTCTTCGAGGATTCTCTGGACGCTTTCGTGCACGATTTGCTCGTCATCGACCACGAGCACCGCGGCCTTTGGTTTTCCCCGGGCGTTCATGCAAACCTCCTTGTTGTTCTAGATTGAAATGGAAGCAGCGATTGCTCGATCAGAGCTCCAATGGTGGCGGCCCTGACAGACAGTCGCGTGTCTCCTGGCCATACTGTGACTCATCTTTCCAAAGGGGTCAGCCTGACCCTGCACACTGTAGTGTTCTCTTGGAACAAGGCGTAGACACCCAGGTCCGGAAAATTGGTGGGGACATACACCATTCCTGGACTCACCTTGTCCGAGATTCTAGCCGGAGCAGTAAAAGAGCCTGCTGGAGAGCTTACTTCCACGAGCCGGTCTTCTGAAACATCAAGTCTGACGGCGTCTTGCGGATTTATTTCCACGTAACCCCGGGGACAGAGCGTGAGCAGGTTCTTCGATCTCGTGGAAGTGGAGCCGAAATGAAACATGGAGCGTCCTGCTATCATCTCAAAAGGATAGGCAGGGGCTTCCGGCCCTTGGGGAAACTCCCACGTCCTGACCGGAGCGAAAGAATATGTCTTGCCACTCCTGGATTGCCCAGGGTCTTCGTGAGTATCGACTACTATTTTGCCGTCGCCGTCGAGATCACTGAGCTTCAGGCCCCTGTAAAATGGCACTGTCCGGGTCATTTCTCTGAATATGTGCGCAACGCTAAAGAAGCCCATCGGACGCCCCATGGCCTTTGCCACTTCCTCAAAGATACTCCAGTCCGGCATGGTCTGCCCCAACGGAGGTATCACCTGATTGATCTTCTGTACACGATGCTCAATGTTGGTAATGGTTCCATCTTTTTCGACAAAAGATGCAGCGGGAAACACGCAGTGGGCCATTAAAGCCGTTGGACTGGGAAAAATCTCTTGCACGACGAGCAGCTCTGCTTTCTTGAGAGCCCGGGCCAAGCGCGCCGAATGCGGATAGTCGGTCAGAGGATCCGCTCCTGCTATATAAAGAGCCCGCACGTCGCCGCTTTCCAGACCGCGCACAATTTCCGGCACCGTCCGGCCTTTTGTGTAAGGAATGCCGGTTTTCCACACTTTCTCAAAATGCTCGCGAGCTGATGCAGCGTCCTGATATCCGGGCAGATACTCGGGTAGCGCCCCCATATCGCAGAGTCCGAGCATGTTGCCCTTTTCGAATATCGGATAAAGCCCTGCGTTGGGTTTCCCGATATTTCCTGTCAGGAGTGCCAAGTTCGCGATATTCATCACGCATTGCAGGCCGTTTTCCTGAAGTATCACATCTCCGCCGAAAAGGATCGAGGCCTTTGGAGCCTCGGCCAGTATTCGCGCGGCCTCTTCCAGGTCCGTTCCCGCAATGCCTGTTCTCTTCAGAATGCCTTTAAGTGAAATCTTGTCAAGCAGGTTCTTCATGGGAAGGAAATTCGCAGTCTGGTCCCGCACGAATTTTCTATCCCACAAGTCAAGATCAAGTATGATTTTCATGAGTCCCAGGACCAAATCGCTCTCCGAGTAAGGCCTGATTCTCAAGTGCACCCTTGAAAACCGATCCAGGCTGGTCTTCCGGGAATTGACCACAATCACATTACTGTCGTAGCGTCCGGCAGCGGCCTTGACCTTCCATCCTATGGCTGGGGTTTCTTCCAGAGGGTCCACGCCGATAAGGAATATTGCGCCGGTTTCCAGTAAATCCTCTATTCGGCCTGAAGAGCCTCTGATACCGCATGTAAGTTCGAACGCCCGCTGGGTCCTCAAGAAGCTGAATCTCGCTTCGCTGTCGATATTATTGGAACCGATGACCGTCCTGAAGAATTTTTGAAACGCATAGCAGTCTTCGTTAGTGAGTCGAGGTGATGCCAAACCGGCAACGCTCTCAGGGCCTGATTCTCGAATTATCTTCTTGAGACCGTCGGCCGTGAACTTCAAAGCCTCGCTCCATGTTGAAGGTTTGAGTTCGTCGTCTTGTCTCAGAAGAGGAGTCAGGACCCTGTCCTTGTGGTGTACGAAATCAAACCCGAACCTTCCACCCACACACAGAGTGCCCCGGTTATGGCTCTCAATGTTCGTTGTTACCCTGAAGATTCGGCTGTCCTTGACATTCACCTCCATTCGGCAGCCAGCGGAGCACAAGGGACAAACCGTAGGAGTCTTTCTGAGCTCCCATGGGCGAGCCCACGAGGACACTTTGTCGGACATAGCGCCGCAAGGGCATGCCTCGACGCACTCCCCGCAAAAGTCGCAATCCAGTACCCCGCCGTCACGAGTGGTTATACGCGCGTCGTAACCGACCTCTGTAAGCTTCAAGGCGCTCGCTCCGATGACTTCATGACAAACTTTGACGCAACGAAGGCAAGTCAAACACAGGTTGGCGTCATACCTGATCAAGGGCCAATTCTCGACGGCAGGAAGATTGCGACGCTCCATCTTGTAATCCGTTCCGTAGATGCCCAGCCGGTAAGTCAAATTCTGAATTTCACATTCACCGGCCGCTGGACAGGTAGGACAATCCAGCGGATGATCCATCAGCACCAGCTTCATGACCTCTTCCCTGATGGATCGCAATTTCGGCGTGTCAGTTTGAACCTTCATTCCATCAGCGATGATGGTATTGCAGGACGTCATCGGGCGGCGTACACCCTCGATTTCCACCACGCACATCCTGCAGGAATCCGACGGGCTTGTTTTGGGATAATAACAGAGCGTAGGTATCCAGATGCCGGCCTTGGTTGCAGCCTCAAGAATGGTTGTCCCTTCTGCAGCAGTAACCTCCACATTGTCAATGATAAGAGTCGGCATGTTTGCGATCCTTCTGACAGAGTGTACTTGTGATTGGACAGAACCCGTGTTGCGCTTGCAAGAAGCGTCCGAGGACCGACTAGTTCACCTCTCGTCATCACCTTTCAGACGAGGGCTCAAAGCCTGTCAGTGCACGGTTGCAGTACGGCTATCATTTCACCGCGGCCAGTATCACGTGAAAGCACCTGAGGCATCTGCTGGCCTCTATGAAGGAGCCTCTTTGGGTGAACCCAGAATCGACTTCGAGGAAATTCGTTATTCGCTCATTGGCGTCCTGCTTTTTCCTCACAACTTTTCCGCCCTCCCGATTCGGGCTGCGTGCGGTCACCAGAACGCCAAAGTCCTTTTCGATGCTTGCGATCAGATCATTCATCCACTGTTGTTCCGTAACTGAACACGACCCTGTAGTCACGTACTGGTGGATCATGTGCGCAGCCCGTTTTCCTCCGGCCAACCCATGAACCACTGTCAGCGGCCCGCTGACAGCGTCTCCTGCGGCGAACACTCCCGGACGAGAGGTCATCATGCTCGCTGGATCAACTTTTATGGCCCCTTTCCGAGTGAATTGTATCCTGTCATCAGGCGAAAGCCAGTCCAGATCTGCAATCTGGCCGATGGCCGGAATCAGAGTGTCACCGGCAAGATCGAATTGGGAGCCTTCCACAGGAACCGGCCTTCTTCTTCCCGATGGATCGGGATCCCCCAGTTCCATTCGAACGCATCTGAGCCCTGTCATTCGGCCGTCTTCGGAGAGTATGGAAACTGGCTGAGTAAGAAAGAGGAAGTTAATGCCTTCTTCGCGGGAATCCTCGACTTCTTCGGGATCGGCCGGCATCCCTTGGTCGGTCCGCCTGTAAACGATCGTCACCCGTGAAGCACCCATTCTAAGGCAGGTTCGAGCGCAATCAATGGCCGTATTCCCTCCCCCGGCGATTATCACGTTTTCGCCTACTTCGACTTCATTCCCGAGATTGATGTCCCGCAGAAAGTCGATCCCTCCAGAGAAAACCCCCTGGATGCCCTGATTCTCTTCTTTGAGTCCCATGGCCGACGACTTGTGAGATCCGATGCCAAGAAAAACCGACTTGAATCCCTTGTCGAACAAACCCTGAATGGTGAAATCCTTGCCAAGCCGAGCCTCGAATTGAAGCTTCACCCCAAGGCTCTGTATAATGGCGATCTCTCTCTGAAGAACCTCCCGTGGCTGACGATACGGAGGTATTCCTACTCCAACCATTCCACCGGATATTGGAAGCGCTTCAAAGACGGTCACCGGATGTCCGAGGCGATTCAGGTAGTACGCCGCAGCCAAGCCCGCAGGTCCCGCGCCAACAACTGCCACAGGTTCTCCTGTCAATTCAACCTGTTGCAGGGGAGGCTCGATATGGTGGAACATCTCATAATCCGCAGCGACCCTTTTCAGCGTCTTGATGGGTATCGCAACGTCTCCCATATTGGCCACGCTGCAGGCCTTTTCGCACGGAGCCGGACAAATTCTGCCTGTTATTCCAGGCAACGGCATTTCTTCTCGGATGATCTCCAGCGATTCCTCGTACCGCAGCTCTTGGAGCATTTCGACGTATCCGGGTATATTGATGTGACAAGGACAGGTATTCATGCAAGGAGCGGAAATGCTCCCGAGATACCGAACGGAATCCTCTGGAACCCCACTCCTCACGGCATTCAGGAAGTCCTCCCGAAAGTAAGCGAGCCCGTCCTTCAAAAGTTCCCCTGCACTCTGACAGACCGAACATTTGGCCGCGTCGTTAAGAATTTCGGCCATCCTGGATAGGACATCCAAATCTGATTCCGATCCCTCACCTCGCATCATCCTGTCCAAGGTCAGCAACAACATCTTGGAACCTTTGATTCCTGTGATGCACTTTCCGCAACAGTACTTGGCCTGAATCTGCCCAACGTACTCCCTTATCATGGGCACAAAGTTGAATTCGTCCCCAAACAGGAGAAAGCCTTTGCCGCTCATTAACGCCACGATGTTTGCAGGGAATCCTTTGGGTGGAGGAAGTAATTCGTCCTGGAGGCCGTTTGTTTCGTCACCCTGTCTGCGATCCCTCAGGACGCTTCCCCATCGGCCAAACCTTATATCCTTCATGCGCCCCTCCAATCCAGGTGGTACCTATATTCCAATCTACTGTCCTCTACAAAAAAAGAAAAGAAAGATCCAACTCCGATCTATAAATTACTGGCCCATTAAGTGGATAACACTGTGTGAACCTAGGTAAGTTAATGTTTGAAGTACAACGTTTTCCCGATGAGATTTAAGAAACCACACGGAACAGTCGCATGACAGGAATCCGCGTTTCAATGACCAAGATAAGCAGTTCAAAACTCCAAGACGGACTTTCCATATCTCATGCAGATTCGTTTTCGAACAAGTGATACCAAGATGTGTCCGAGCAGTGGTCTACCAATGAATGGCGGGCACGGAGAGGCTGTCTCAAGACTGTTTGGATGCCCAGAATCGTGCCACAATGGTCACCCGGCGCTGCAGCATCGGCCTATTTTCAATCGCCCCGAGGGGGCTCACATGGCTGGCGTCCCGGCGGGACGCCGGACAGTAGACCGATAATTCGTTGCCGGGAACAGCACTATCATTCCACGGTTTCCTCTCATATCTCGATTTTGAGGCAGCCTCTCCCAGCCGGACATTTTCTGATGAGACCTATTTGAAGGGGAATTGATATCAAAGGTGCTCGAAGGAAACCATGTTTCCATAAGTCTCTCTGGACACGGTACGTTGTTACGGGGCGAGGCGCTGGACGCACTCCACTGTTGATGATTTCTTGACATAGAGACCGCCTGCTGTTAAATTCATATTGTATCAAAAGTAAGAAAACCGCATGAAGAGCGCACGTTTCCTCAGCACAGGGAAAAGTCATGAATCCGTTTGAACTGTTTCAGTCTTCTGGCATCTATAAGATGGCTATACTTTACTTTTCCCGGTCCCGGGGACTTGCTATCGTCGGCCGGTGCACCGCCGGCGAAAACGTCGAGGTAATACAGATTTCCGGCGAGGTTGATCCCCATACAGGAAATTTTACTGCGCTTGACTATGCCGAATCGGAAAGAGCGGACCAGTTTCCTGTAATCACTAAAAGCGACTTCGAAAACCTGGTTTCCTTTATTGAAACTAAGATCGACGACCAGACCTCCATGAGCATCATTGAACC
>JACRDE010000473.1 GCA_016212935.1 Desulfomonile tiedjei
ATTTCCTTTCAGGAAATGGGGGTTCCGGCGAGTGCTAAAAGTTCTTGAGGTGGGGTTCGGGGAGGAACTTCTTACAAGAAGTGCCTCCCCGATTTTACATATTTGAAAGCGAAATGATATCAGGTAGCGCCAAAGCCCCATACCCCCGAAAAATCCAGTAGCGTTTTCCCAAAGTCATTTTCGATCTTAATTCAAAGACCTTCCTGCAAGAATGGCGGCGCTTTGACTCTTTGACTACAAGCAAATTGTCGCTGTTTACACCTACATGCACCAGATTACTGCAATGGAGTTGGGATAGACTCTAAATTACTTGATTAGCTTCTGATAACTTGCTATAATAAAATAGCTTATTGGAGGTTCATCATGCTCAAAGCTTTTACGGTTGTTATGTCGACGATTGTTTTTTCCGCTGCCATTGCTGCGCCTGCCTTCTCGTACGGCGAAAACATCCTGGCAGCAACTGGGCAGTACACGTTCTTTATCAAACCTGAGCCCGGGAGTTGCACCACTTACTATCAGAAGATGGTCCCCTGCGTTGCAAAGGACATTGTCCCTGTGCCAAAGAGGGTATCCCAGACTTACCCGGTTCCTGTCCCTTCAATACGCAATATTCCGACCGTGATACACGAGACCCCTGTAGGTTGTGCATGCGGCGCGGGCCCTTGCGTGGAATGCTTTCCTAGGCCCTCTGTGCGAAACGCGTCAAAAGAAGCCATACTCCCGAGGATGGTCCCGGTTCGAGTTCCAGGAGTCGAATTTGTCCCGCGAGAAGTGACTCGTAGAGTAATGCTTCCGCAGTGGTTTGCCGTAACTGAGGAGCCCCTGCCTCCTAAACAGGTGCGTAAAATCAGATAATCCAGTGATGAGTATTTGCTGGAATCAGCCTGAAAGACGGGTTTGACCGCTGTCATTTCCGTTTGCGGGCATTTGCCTTTGTCGTACTACTGTTGATTATGAAACTGCGCGGATTTGTCCTGGAGGAATCAGGATGCGCAGATGCCCGCGCTCTGACATTGCCAATATTTAATCTTCTGTAAATCGTTATTCATCGGGGGGCCTTTACAAAAGAGGGCTTCCCCGGCGAACCCTTCCAATAAACAGTTTGAATTTCAGCGGCATGAGTGGTAGTGTACGCCGGTTCAACCCATCAACCCTGGAGATATTTATGAATCTCAGCGAGATAGTGGATCGTTTCGCTTTGGATATGCCGGATCATCCGGCATTAGTGTTTGAAGACCTTACAGTGTCTTATGGGGATCTCCTCAGCTCAATCAACAAACTCGCCAACGCGCTGACCAAAGCCGGCGTTCGGCAAGGTGACCGGCTAGCAATCCTCTTGGGCAACAGACCCGAGTTCGTCGCCGGATACTTTGCATGCCTTCGCATGGGGGCTATTGCGGTCACCCTGAATCCCTTGTCCACCGCCTACGAACTTAGCCACTATTTTTCTGACTGCAAGCCCGCGGGGGTGATCTGCAAGAGTGATCAGATTGAAAAGATCCAGAGCATTCCAGATCGGGCAGAATACCTTAAACTGATCATCACTACTGAGCCGTCTGAGGGAACGGTCTCCTACGAGGAGATTCAACGAGATTTTTCGGATAAATTTGCAGCGCTGGACCTGGATCCGGATCATCCGGCAGTGGTGATATTCACAGCCGGCCTCTTGGGAAGGGCCTTGGGAGCTACGCTCAGCCACAGAAACCTCGATTCCAACTCGAATATGCTTCGAGATGATTGTGGGGGTGGACCAGAGCAGCGCGGTCTAGCGTTGATTCCATTGTTCCATGCGTTTGGTGCAGCCGTGAATCTGCTGGGAACCCTCAAAGTTGGTGGAACGGTCTATTTGGTGGAACGGGTAGATTTTCCCAAACTCGTTCCTTGGTTGAAGGCAGCCCAGATCACATATTCGGGGATGGTGCCGATGGTTTATTACGGTTTGCTGTACCATCCGTCTTGCAGGGACCTGGACCTGACGAGCCTCAAGATCGGGATAAGCGGCGGAGCCCCGCTTTCAATGGAAATTTATGAAAAATTCTGCGAGCGCTACAAAATAGATATTTACCAGGGATATGGCTTAACCGAGGCTTCTCCGGTGGTCTCATGGAACAATGTTACAATACCCAATAAGCCTCCTACAGTGGGGAAACCCATACCCGGAGTGGTGGTGGCAATCCATGACGAGGACGGAAAACCTGTGCCCGTTGGCGCGAGGGGCGAAGTGGTGCTTAAGGGCCCAAACGTCATGCTTGGATACCTCGGTAAATCTGTAGAAACGGAAACGGTGATCCGCGAGGGCTGGCTTTACACAGGTGATTTGGGTTTTCTGGACGAAGATGGTTACATCACGCTTAACGGCCTAAAAAAGGATTTAATTATTACCTCGGGATTCAATGTATACTGTCAGGAAGTAGAGGAAATTCTCATCAGGCATTCCCATGTGGCGGACGTAGCTCTGGTGGGAGTGGAGGACCTGATGCGAGGCCAGGTGATCGAAGCGCTGGTCGTGCCCGAACCGGGTGTCAAACCGGACGAACGGGACATAATGCGCTTCTGCAGGGAGTACCTGTCCAGGTACAAGTGTCCGCGAAAAGTCACAATCGTCAAGGAAATCAGGCGAGACGCCCACGGCAAGCCTGCCGGATGGAGTTAGCCACTATTTCCTGGCTTCGACAAGCGCAAGACCGCCGGTTTCTTCGCAATGCTCTACTTATTTGAACGGAGCTTCCGAGAAGAATCCCAGAACCGGGCATGTAAGCCAAGAACGCGGAATGCACGACTTTTTCGTGTCACTATACGGCCATGGTTGAACGGAGCGAAATACCTTTTCCCGCTTGCACAGAGTTCAAGGTAAACTGAACCGACACCTTCCCCAAAGGAGGGCCTTGCGGTGTTTCTGCTCGGGAGTTTGGTAAAACTGATCCGACCGAAGGAACAGGTAAACGGGCCGGAGTTCAGGAAACGGGTCGAGTGGCTCATGCTGCTCCGACTCATGGTTACCACGCTTCTTCTGGCGACCACGATCTTTCTCCAATTGCGCGGTGCCGAGGATTTATTTATCGAGCCCGCGATTCCCCTTTACATACTCATTGGCACCACATTTCTTCTCAGCCTCATTTACGCTTTCTCGCTTCCTTTAATACCAGATCTCTGGGGTTTTTCTTTTTTTCAGGTGATGGTGGACGTGCTGTACGCGACTGTACTGATACACTTCACAGGCGGTGCGTCCAGTGTCTTTACCTTGCTTTACATCTTTCCCATAATCACTTCAGGGATACTGCATTTGCGGAAGGGAGCCCTTGTCACCGCATCAGCCTCGTGTTTACTGTTCGGACTACTCATTAATTTTCAGTTCTACGGATTACTTCCACCGAGTAATTGGCCCTGGATCAGCACGTGGAGCAAGAATACCCAGTTCTATCTCTTATGGGTTCTGATTGTTCATTTCACATTCTTCTACTTGGTTGCTATGCTTTCCAGCACGCTGGCAGAGCAGCTCCAGCGGACCAAGACCTCTCTGAACCTCAAAGAAATAGATTACGAAAAGCTTTCGGAACTCCACACGAGTATTGTGCGCTCGATTCCCAGCGGAATTGTTACAACCGACGAAACGGACAAGATAACGTTCGTCAACCGTCAGGGAGCCATGTTGCTGGGCACGAGCCAGTTCGAACTGGTCAGTATGCCTCTTCGGCAGGTTTTTCCAGCTATACACAATGGGATCTCGACCAGTTCCATTCGTAAAGATAGCTTTTTCACCGTGAAGGATGTTAAGGGCGAGAAAAAACACTTCGAGGTAATGGTCACGGATCTAAAGGGTGGAGATTCTGTTCCAACTGGACGACTGGTAGTCTTTCAGGACGTTACTCATTTGAGAAAAATGGAGGAGCGCGTTAAAGTCAGCGAAAGACAGGCGGCATTCGTGCGAATAGCGGCAGGGATGGCGCACGAAATAAGGAACCCGATGGCAGCGCTCAGAGGAGCGGCCGAATTACTGTCCAGGAACCCCTCGGGTTTGGACAACGAAAAGAGACTGCTTGGAATCGTCTTGAGAGAATCGGATCGCCTTAATGCGCTGTTGGGAGATTTTCTCCTTACCGTAAGCGCCCAGCGACCGGGGAAGATTCGCGTGATGCTTTCCAAGCTCATAGAAGAAGTCGTCGACCTTTTTTCCAGAGAACCGAGAATCAGACAGGGCCTTTCACTGGAAACACTTATAAACAAAGGCGTGGAAATAGAAGGCGATCCCGTGCGGCTAAAACAGGCGGTGTGGAATTTGCTTTCAAACGCCGCCGACGCAATTCAGGAGAAAGGCACAATACGAGTTGTCTTGGAGACTCCTCCCAATTCCTGTTATGCTGCACTGACTGTTCAGGATTCAGGAACCGGAATACTTCCGGAGGTGAGGGATCGTATGTTCGAACCTTTTACCACGACCAAAGAAAAAGGCTCAGGCCTAGGACTGGCCCTTGTTCTAAGCGTCGTGGAATCACATAACGGCACCATTGAATACGACAACATTCCCGGAGCAGGCGCCGCTTTTGTTGTGCGCCTACCGCTCGCGGAAGAGCTTGCAGGCCGTCAAGGAGATGAAGAGAATGGCTGTACGCCTTCTCGTAGTGGACGATGAACCCAGCATGAGGGAATTTCTTGAGATATTGCTCTCACAGGAGGGCTATCAAGTCAGTACCGCTGCCACCGGGGAAGAAGGATTCAAGATCTATCGCTCCCAAGAGCACGACCTGATCCTTACGGACGTCAAGATGCCCGGGATGAGTGGGCTGGATCTGATCAGGGAGATACATTCCCTGGATCCATCAGTACCCATTATTGCCGTGACTGCTTATGCAAGCGCGGACGACGCCATACGGGCGGTCCGCGAGGGAGCGTACGATTATCTTTCCAAACCTTTCCAGGTGGAAGATCTGAGGATCATTATACGAAACGCTCTGGAGACCAGCCGGTTAAGAAAAGAAAACCAGGAACTCAAACGATCCATTCAGGGTAGAGGCAGCTTCGCGAATATTGTAGGCAAATCTCCTCAGATGCAGGAGATCTTTAATTTTGTTGAAAAGGTTGCGCCATCCAAGGCCGGGGTGCTCATAATAGGCGAGTCGGGCACAGGAAAGGAATTGATCGCCAAGGCAATACATTGTCACTCGCCTAGACGCAACAAACCTTTCATCACAATCAACTGCACGGCCATACCGGAGAACCTCCTGGAGTCCGAGATGTTCGGCCATCAACGGGGTTCGTTCACCGGAGCGATTGCAAACAAAGCTGGGCTCGTTGAAACGGCACACACCGGCACCCTTTTTCTGGACGAAGTGGGCGAGATTCCTCTTTCTATTCAGGCCAAGTTGCTCCGATTTCTTCAGGAGCACGAATTCAGACGTGTAGGCTCAACTGACGAAAAAAAGATCGATGTGCGAATAATTGCGGCCACCAACAAAAAACTCGAAAAGGAACTGGAAAAGGGCACATTTCGGGAGGATCTCTATTATAGGCTCAATGTAATCCGAATACATGTCCCTCCTTTGCGTGAACGTGAGGAAGATATTCCGCTCTTGATCGATCATTTCGTGAAGAAATTCTCTGCAGAGCAAGGCAAGAAAATTCAGAAGGTCTCTTCCCTGGCCATGAGGGTATTGTGCAATTACAACTTTCCCGGGAACGTTAGAGAGCTCGAAAACGTCATTGAACGTTGCGTAACTCTTGAACCATCCGACCAGCTGACAGCTGAGAACCTTCCAGCGAAGCTGACAGAATCGTCCGGCGTGTCGGCTCCATCCGGCGACCTTGACATACCTCCGGATGGCATAGATCTGGACCGTGCCCTGGACAATATGGAGCGAAAACTCATAACCAGGGCGATGGAAATTACTGGCGGCAACCGTTCGCGGGCTGCGCGATTGCTGGGGATATCTTTTCGTTCTCTCCGCTACCGCTTGGTTAAGCTCGGAATGGAGAGCGACGATATAGTCCAGTGAGATTGTTGGTTCACCTACATTAATTAATCGGTTTAGAGGGAGCTGAATGAGGAAACACTCGATAATTCTGGCCGCAGACTTGCCTACACCCGCTGAAACACTAGCAGTGATTGGCGAGGTCGGCACGATTGTAGACGGTATAAAAATCGGCGAGGCCACTCTGCTTCAAGCTGGGGTGGATATACTCAGAAGAATCAAAGACCTGATCGAAGACCGACCACTCCTTGTGGACCTCAAGATAGCCGACATAGGATTCAAGGGCCGCTACTCATGGCAGGGAACAAATGCCAAAATAATCGAAAGTATCAGAGATACCGGCGCTACTCACGTGACTGTGCACGGGTTTCCCGGACCGACTTCAGTGGCTGAAGCCGCTGATAGAGCCAAAGAGGCAGGAATAGGAGTACTTCTTCTCCCGCTCATGAGCCATGCGGGCGCGGCGCTGTTTTTTACAAGGCCCCTCGAACGGTCGGAAGTGGTTTACTCAACGATCAAGGCAGGGATCGACGTCAACTTCCCGCAAGAGCTTAACTGCTCGGACGTGACCGAAGGCATACTCATGCTCGGAGAGGCTTTGAACGTGGAAGGATACATCGGTCCTGCTACTCGGCCCGTGGATCTACAACGATACAGATCTCTTACCCTGAAGCCCATATGGTGCCCAGGGTTCGGGCGTCAAGACCGACAAGGCAGAAACCTGGAGGAACAGTTCAAACAGTGGGCGGAAATTGTCGGCCCCTCATCTGCGGCTATCGTGGGCTCGGCGATTTTTGGAGCCAAGGACAGAGAGGCAGCTGCAAAAGAAATTGTCGAAATACGAGACAAAGTGATGGGATGACAAGGTTTATTCTATCTTCGCCAGTATTTTGAGACTCATACGCGGATGCACGGCACTTTTCACCTCGGATCAGCACCAGGGAATTCGAGGAGGATTCAATAATGACATCAATTCTGAGCGGTGAGAAAATAGCCTCTTTGACCAAGCGCCTAATTTCTGCAAAAAAACAGATAAACTCCTGCTCCATAGATCTTACGGTTCGGTGCATAAGCTTGGTCGGCTTGGGCGGCCACCTCGATTTCGGTGGCAGCGAATATAAGGAGGCCTCCTCGTCGCCTCTGACTCCTGAAAAAAGAACACCTGACGAACCCTATGGATGGTGGAATTTGGGTTCGGGCAATTACCTGGTACAATTCAATGAAATACTGACTCCTCCGGAAGGCAGCCTCATTATGATTTTCCCCCACGAGAGGATAGTGGCAGCCGGAATATCTCACCCCCCCATTGCCGTTGATAAGTTGGACGAGAATCTGTGTGTCAATTTGGTGGTCGGCCAGGAGGGCATTTCCATAAAAGAGAACGCTCGGGTTTCCAAGGCTGTGTTGTTGCTGCAAGAAATCTGAGCCGGACCTCGTCCTTTTGTCAGTCCGCTGGCATTTCAGAAGGGACAAGGCTGTACACGTGCACGTTTCCGGTGATATTCTTGAAGGTCATCAGGCCCCGATCGAAAAGCATGGTGCATCGTTCTATACGTCTCGCAGTTTCCGGCCCTATGAGTATTTCGCCTTCCCGAGCCGCAGCTGCAATTCTGGCGGCAAGGTTCGTCACAGGTCCCGAAGCGGTGAAAGTCGTTCTTGTTCCAGAGCCTCCGGCGAACTTGCTCATCCCCAGTGAACTAGGGCCCGAGTTTATGCCCATGTTGACTACTACCGGATAAAATAGACCTTCCAGTTCCTTGTTTATCTGCATTGTGCGACGCCTGATCTCGAGCGCTGCGCACGCGGCATTCCATGCGTTTTCTTCCGCATCGCCTTGAAATATGGCCATAAGCCCGTCCCCCGCGGTCTCGTTTACATCTCCGTTGTACGAGATTATGACGTCAAGAAAACTTGAGAAATACTTCTCGATGATGAAATTGACTTTGTCCTGGGTCAGGGTTTCGCTGATCCTGGTGTAGTCCGCTACATCCAGAAACAATATGGAGACGTCCACCTCTCTTTTTTCCAGCAACGGCGCGTCGGGATTTTTTTCTACGATTTTTTGAACCGTGTCCGGAACAAAGGTCCTTATATGTCCCAGAATCCGCTCCACTGTAAGCTTCTCACGGGCCATCTTCGAATAGCGCTTGGCGTTAATTATGATGTTTCCAGCCAATTCCACGAGATCAGTGAGCAAAATCATGTCCTTTTCGTCCAGTAGTCGTCCTGTGGCAGTGACCACGTTGAGCACGGCCAGCGGTTCAGAGCCCTCGTAGATCGGAATGGCCACTTCGCACATCGGCCCGCAAGCACCTGAAAACTCCATCGGCCCGAGAGTGTCGTCGTGCAGCATGCATTGGAACGCCAAGGGCTCGCCCATCGCCTTTTGCACGATTGCGCGCCCTCGTTTGCAGTTTTGACAATTAACCTGCTCCTTTTTAACGCTGCAGTGCAGGGGACGCGTGTAATCGGCAGCTTCAGAGTCAACAAGTATGAGGCAAGCCTCCTGAGCGTGAGGAATGGTGACTTTTACCTCATCTCTCAGTATTTCCAGAATATCGCCGATGTTCAGGCAAGATGTGATTTTTTTGGCCACCCGGAAGAGATTCTCGAACCGATCCTTGTACAAATGCAGGACTGTCAATTCCGTATCCATTTTGTCCTCTGTTCGCATTTTTCTTTCAGAAAACATCCTATAAGGCGATTACCGAATCTCTTTCGGTGAATGACACCAGATATCATACCATATCCGAAATGGCTTCAATATCGGTAATCCGAGGACGCGCAGCCTTACGATTGATACCATTTCGCTTTCAAATATGTAAAATCGGGGAGGCACTTCTTATTAATAACGTTCGATTTCTTGTTTTCTCGAGAAGAAGTTGGATTGCGATCGATGTAACTTACTGCTTCTATGAGAGAAATC
>JACRDE010000478.1 GCA_016212935.1 Desulfomonile tiedjei
AGCAGCCGGAATTGATGTGGTATTTCAGTACAAAATATCCGGTCCAGGAGGCGGCGATTGGGTCGTGGCAATCAAAGACGGCGCATGCACTGTCGAGAAGGGGGTTCATGCCTCGCCTACCACCACGATTATCATGTCGGACGAGGATTTTCTCAGCCTGATCACCAAGAAGCTCAACGCAATGCAGGCATATACGTCCGGCAAACTGAAAATCCAGGGCGATCTCATGAAGTCTCAGCTCATCGAGAAACTGTTCAAGTTCTGATCCACACAGGAGAGCCAAGCATGATCGGAATTGTTTCATACGGCGGGTACGTTCCCAGGTTGCGACTTAATCGCATGAGCATATACCAGAGCATGGGCTGGTTCGCTCCTGCAATCATAATGGTGGCTCAGGGTGAGCGATCCTTCTGCAACTGGGACGAAGACAGTTTGACCATGGCTGTGTCCGCTTCTCAGGATTGCGTACGAGGGATGGACAAATCAGCCCTGAATGCGGTGTATCTGTGTTCCACCACGTTGCCGTTTGCGGATCGCTCCAACGCGGGTATGTTGAAAACTGCACTCAACTTGCAAGACAACATCATTGCGCAGGATTTCACTTCTTCTCTCAAATCAGGAACGACGGGCCTGATCACTGCCCTTTCTGCAGTCGGTAACAGCGGAATGAGCCGCATCCTGGTAACCGCATCGGATCGCAGAGAAGCGAGGGCTGCCTACTTTTACGAAATGTGGTTCGGGGACGGCGCAGCCTCACTGCTGGTGGGCGATTCGGATGTTATCGCCGAGTTCAAGGGGTCATACTCTGTTTCCCATGATTTTGTGGACCACTTTCGAGGTGACAGGAACAAGTTCGACTACATGTGGGAAGAACGATGGGTCAGGGACGAAGGGTATTCCAAGATCATACCTGAAGCCGTTAATGGACTGTTCGCCAAGCTTTCCATTTCCATGGATCAGGTGGACAAGTTAGTCTTTCCCTGCTTCTTCAAGGCTGAACACAGGAAGATTGCTTCAAAACTGGGCGCTGGCCCGGAAAAGCTGGTAGACAATCTCCACGAGGTCTGCGGAGAGACCGGGACTGCGCATCCACTCGTGATGTTCACGCAGACCCTGGAGCAGTCCAAGCCCGGTGATAGAATACTGCTTGCCGGATTCGGCCAGGGCTGTGACGCACTGTATTTTGAAGTCACTGAAAAGATTCTGAATCTGACGAATCGAGTTGGCATAACCGGGTCCATAGCTGACAAGAAGACCGTTGACAATTACCACAAGTTCCTGAAATTCCGTGATCTCATTCAGACCGAAATGGGAATCCGGGCCGAGATACCTACTCAAACAGCTATGACCGTGCTGTGGCGGAAGAGAAAAATGCTGCTGGGCATGGTCGGAGGGAAGTGCGCTGAGTGCGGAACTCCTCAATTTCCCAAAATGGATATCTGCGTGAACCCGGAATGTCGCAAGATTGGCACGCAGGTGGATTACGAATTCGCGGAAACACCTGCAGTCGTGAAAAGCTTCACTGGTGATCTTCTGGCGGTCTCGCTGGACCCACCGGCTGTTTACGGGATGGTTCAGTTCGAGGGAGGCGGCAGATTCATGGCCGATTTCACGGACTGCGAGCTTTCCGATGTTCGTGTGGGCCAGCCCGTGAAGCTCGCCTTCAGAAAGCGCTACACTGACAAAGAACGAGGTTTTTCGGGATATTTTTGGAAGGCCGTGCCTCTGCCAGTCAAAGACGAGCCGAAAGAGGCCGCAATTCGATTTGACGGCAAAGTGGCTGTGGTAACCGGCGCAGGTGCCGGCCTGGGCAAGATCTATGCCCTTGAGCTCGCGAAGAGAGGGGCCAAAGTAGTAGTCAATGACCTTGGCGGATCACGGGACGGTTCCGGCGGCGGATCAAGCACGCCAGCCGATAAGGTGGTTGACGAAATCAAAACTTTAGGAGGCGAGGCTGTGGCCAGCTACGATTCCGTAGCGACCGGCGAAGGCGGAGAAGCCATCATAAGCAAAGCAGTGGAGACCTTCGGACGCGTAGACATCCTGATAAACAACGCGGGCATCCTGCGCGACAAGACTCTGGCTAAAATGGAGCCATCCGAATGGGAAGCTGTAATGGCGGTGCATCTGGACGGCGCATACAACGTGACGCGTCCGGCGTTTCTGAAAATGCGGGAAAACGGTTACGGCCGCATAATTGTGACAACTTCGGCCGCAGGTATCTACGGCAACTTCGGACAGGCCAACTATTCCGCAGCCAAGATGGCGCTCAACGGCTTTATGAATACAGTGAGGCTCGAAGGCGAGAAATACGGCATAAAGATCAACTCCGTTGCTCCTGTGGCTGCTACGAGGCTGACCGAAGACGTGCTGCCCCCTGACCTATTCGAGAGGCTAAAGCCTGAATTCGTGACGCCCCTGGCGGTCTATTTATGTTCGGAAGCCTGCTCGGAAAACGGAATGATCTTCAACGCTGGGATGGGGTGCTATAACAGAGCCGCTGTGGTCACAGGGCCTGGAACCGTGATGGGCGACGGACAGACTCCCCCTACTCCCGAGCAAATACAACAGGCTTGGGAAGCCATAAACAATATGGAAGGGGCAGAGGAACATGCCAGCGCCACAACCGCCCTGGGAGCGATGCTGGATGCGTTCAGCCCCAAGGATAAGGCCGGTCCGCAACCGACTGGCAGTGCGATAACCGTCAAGGGCGTTTTCGACCGCATGGCCGAGGCGTTCCAGCCCGAAAAGGCCGCTGGAGTGGACGTAGTGTTTCAATATCGAATCACAGGCTCAGGCGGAGGAGAGTGGTTCGTAATAATTAAGGATGCCGATTGCAAAGTGGAACATGGCTCCAATCCCAAACCCACTACCACCATAATGATGTCGGATGAGGATTTCCTGGCACTCATCTCCGGTAAACTCAACGCCATGAAGGCCTTCACTTCCGGGAAGCTCAAAGTCGAGGGCGATATCATGAAATCACAGCTCATCGAGAAGCTGTTCAAGTTCTAGGGAGGCGACCATGGCAACAGGTATCAAAGATAAAGTTGCGATAATCGGGATGGGCTGCTCTCGTTTCGGCGAGCGCTGGGATATGGGAGCAGAGGAGCTTATGGTCGAAGCGTTTGTCGAGTGCCTTTCCGACGCGGGTGTACAGCCTGATGACATCCAGGCTGCTTGGCTAGGCACCTGCATGGATGAGGTAAACGTCGGAAAAAGCGCATTGCCGCTCTCTATGACATTGCGGCTTCCGTTGATTCCGGTCACTCGGGTGGAAAACTTCTGCGCGAGCGGCACCGAATCGTTCCGAGGGGCGGTATATGCCGTGGCTTCCGGTGCTTACGACATGTGTCTTGCCATGGGAGTGGAGAAACTCAAGGACACCGGATACGGGGGGCTACCCAATCCGGGCTCCAGCTGGGGTTCGTTGAGCTGGCTATGGTGGCCGAATGTGACCGCTCCAGGTGCCTTTGCTCAGCTCGCCACTGCCTATGCTGCCAAATACAAGATTGCTGACCAGGACCTGAAGCGTGCGATAGGCCATGTTTCCGTGAAAAGCCACGAGAATGGGGTCCTCAATCCCAAGGCGCACCTGAGGAAGCCCGTTACTCTGGATCAGGTTTTGTCCGCCCCCATAATAGCACATCCTCTGGGATTGTTCGATTGCTGCGGGGTGAGCGACGGCGCAGCCTGTGCGATAGTCACCACTGTGGAAAAAGCGAGAGAAATGGGAAAAAAGGACTTCATCACAGTGAAAGCCCTTCAACTGGCGCTCAGCAGCGGAGAGGAAATGGGCTTCAACAATTGGGACGGAGATCACTTCATCACCACATCTCAGGCGAGCATCAGGGCATACGAAGAAGCAGGAATAAAAGACCCTCGAAAAGAGATAAGCATGATGGAAGTGCACGACTGCTTCTCAATAACCGAGCTTGTCACTTACGAGGATCTGCACATTTCAGAGCGGGGCCGCGCTGTGTGGGACTCTCTGGACGGCTTTTACGATCGCAACGGCGGGGGCGTGCCTTGCCAGGTGGACGGCGGACTGAAGTGCTTCGGGCATCCCATCGGGGCCTCTGGATTGCGTATGCTCTATGAGATGTACCTCCAGTTGCACGGCAGGGCCGGAGAAAGACAAATCCAGGACCCGAGGTTCGGACTGACCCACAACCTGGGCGGTGTTCCATTCATGAACGTGTGCAGCATCGCAATTATCGGGAAATATTAAGGGATGGCCAGGAAGATCTGCGGGAACCCCTTTTTCGTGTGAAAAAGGGGTTCCCGCACCCTCCCCAAAAAGCACGAACTAATGGGCAAGGTGCTTCTGATCTAGTTCCCGGCCTTTTTCTGGGAACGGTACGAAAATGAAAGAGAGGCCCCATGGAAATCATAAAGTACAGCGAAGAGCACAACATATTCAGGCAGTCTCTTAGAAAATTCTTCGAGAGAGAGGTCACGCCTAACGTTGAGGAATGGGAAGAAGCAGGGATCGTCCCCAAAAGTGTCTGGAAAAAAATGGGCGATCAAGGCTTTCTGTGCATGAGTGTGCCTGAAGAATACGGAGGCATGGGAGCCGATTTTCTCTACTCTGTCATACTGACCGAGGAATTGGTACGAACCGGCCATGCAGGCCTTGCAACTCCGCTGCATAGTGACGTGGTAGTGCCGTACATTCAATCCTTCGCTACTGAAGAGCTAAAACACAAATATCTCCCCTCATGCATTTCAGGCGATACGATCACAGCCGTCGCGATGACCGAACCCAACGCGGGCAGCGATCTCGCGTCCATGCGCACAACAGCGGTGGAAGACGGAGATCACGTTATAATCAACGGTCAAAAAACCTTCATTAGCAACGGAATAAACTGCGATCTAGTTGTGTTGGCAGCAAGAAATCCAGAAGAGCCCAATCCCCACATGGCTATCGACCTTTACGTTGTTGAAGCAGCCACGCCGGGTTTCGAAAAGGGTCGGAAGCTCAAGAAAATCGGCTGGCACAGCCAAGATACAGCAGAGCTATTTTTCAACGACTGCCGTGTACCAAAGGCTAACCGGCTAGGACAAAAGGGATCGGGCTTTCTCATGCTCATGGATAAACTCCAGCAAGAACGGCTGATGGTCTGCATTTCCGCAGTACCTGCAGCGGAATTGATGCTGGAAAGGACCATTCGGTATTGCAAGGAAAGAACGGCTTTCGGAAAGCCCATTTCCAAGTTCCAGAATACGCAGTTCAAAATCGTGGAAATGGCCACTGAGATAAAGCTCGCACGAACATTTCTAGACACGCTCGTCGTGGATCACATCGCCGGCAAGAACATTGTGGTGGAAGTCGCCATGGCGAAGTACTGGACGACTGAAATGGCCACCAGGGTAGCGGACCAATGCCTGCAACTCCACGGGGGTTACGGTTATTGCGAGGAATACCCCATAGCTCGCGCCTGGAGAGACATAAGAGTCATGCAGATCTTTGCCGGAACCAATGAAATAATGAAAGGCATAGCGGCAAAATTTATGGGCCTTTAGGAACGTTTTTCGAAAGCAGCCGAGTAATGACAAATTACGAGAAAGCAGAGATTCCCATCTGCTCCAAAGACGGGGCAAGAAATGCCATCACTGTTTACACTCCATCTTCCGCACACTCCAACGTGGTGCTTCTGCTTCTGCCTGCTATGGGCGTGTCCGCTGATTATTACGAGCCGTTAGCTCTGGCCTGTGTGTCATCTGGGTGGCACGCCGTCACCGCGGACCTTAGAGGCGTCGGTCAGAGTTCCGTCAGGGCTTCCAGGACCACCCAATTCGGCCATAACGAGATGATCCATTGCGATTGGCCTGCAATAGTAGAAGCTGTGAGGACGCGATTCCCTGCCGAATGCCTGTATCTCTTGGGTCATAGCCTCGGCGGCCAATTGAGCGCTCTGTATCTAAGTGCAAACCCTGCTTGCGCGGACGGACTGATCCTGGTCGCTTCGTGCTCTGTGCACTTCTGGGGATGGGATTTTCCTCGGAACATTGGTGTATTCGTTTCAACTCAGATGATAAGATTAATCGCAGCCTTCCTGGGCTACTTTCCCGGAAAAACGATCGGGTTCGGCGGGATAGAATCCGGAAAGGTCATCAAAGATTGGGCCTACGAGGCGTTGACAGGCCGGTACAAGATCCCTGGCAGTCCCCTCGACTTTGAAGAGCTCTTGAGACGTATGCGGCTTCCGGTGCTTGCCATCTCGTTTGACGACGACCATTTCGCGCCCGAAAGGGCTGTACGCAACTTGTGCAACAAAATGAGTGGAACGCAGCTGACTCATCGCCATTTCAAACCGCAGGATATAGGGGAGCAGAATCTGGGGCATTTCCTGTGGGTGAAAAAACCGGCGCCTGTAATTCGGGAGATCGAAAAATGGATGCGCAAGTTGCAGTCGTGCGGACGAGAGGATCGATTGTCACTTGCAGCGAAAGACTTCGAGGGAAAAGACAAATCGGCACCAGCATAGGATATTGCGGTACTTGTTGATCGTAGACGTTTTGCCTTTGACCGCAGTGAGCAAAATCGATAAAAAGGATCTACTGTATCGACATTGCGGGGAGGCGGCCGCGTGTTCACTCTATGGTCGCAGGAATTCTAGTGTCAAAGCAAAACAGCATCACCCTGACTATACTTGGTGGGGGAAAAGAAATAGGCGCAAACTCTTACCTTCTGGACTGGAAGGGTACCAGAATAGTCTTGGATTGCGGCCTTGACATAACAAAGGGCGGGTTTGAGACACTCCCGAATTTCGACATTCTCGGCAAATTGGAAGTAGACGCGGCGATCATTTCTCACTCGCACATCGATCATGTGGGCAGCCTTCCCATTCTGATCGACACGTACTTGCAGCGCGGCCACCGAGTGCATGTTACCGTGCCCTCGAGACGACTCATTCCCCTCATGCTGGCAGATTCGGCAAAGATGCAGGAAAACGTTTATCTCCCCGCTGAAGACCATTACTACGAATGGTGCCTTGACAGAGAATCCGTGGCAAGTATGTTTTACCGCAGAAATGTCTTTGCAGCTCATAACTATGGTGAAAAGTTCAGATTGTCGCCCGATTTGTACGCTTCTTTTTTTCCTTCGGGCCATATTCTCGGGGCTGCAGGAATCGTTATATCCGACGGCAAACACACCTTTATTTACACAGGGGACATCTGCAAACACGACCAGACTATTCATCCGGGCTGTATGCTTCCGACGGTTTCGGACACGGATTTTCTCCTGATCGAATCCACCAGGGGATCCGTTGAATCAGACCCGAATCGGGACCGACCGGGCCAGCTTAGATTGCTTGCGGCCGAAATCACAGAGACGTTGAATCGCGGCGGACACGCCTTGTTGCCTTCCTTTGCGCTGGGGAAGACTCAGGAATTGATAATCACTCTGGCGAACATGAAGATGGACGGATTCATCCCCGCAGGCGCTCCGGTGCTTTACCATCAAGGTCTGACGACTGCTGTGAACAAAGTCTACAATACGTTTTCCGAATTCCTCACAGGGTTCGATCCTGCGATTTTTCGCACTGCCTGCCGCAAGGTCACTGCATTCACCAACGGAGACGAGTTCCGAAGTGCGTGGGAGCTTACGGACCGTCCCTCGATTTTCGTATTCACCAGTGGAATGGCATCCAGAGGCAGCCCTTCGGCTCGTCTCGCGGAAGAACTGATACAGACCGAAAATAGCGGGATTTTCTTCACCAGCTACATAGCCCCTGAGGAATTCGGCTACGAGCTGGCCACAGTTGAAACCGGTGACTACGTCCAGCCTGATCTCAAGAGCGACCGCCGAGTAAAAGTGAACTGCCGGCACAGGCGCAGGTTTTCCCTGTCATCTCACTCCATGAGAGACGATCTCCTGCAGATAGCCGATCACTTTAATCCCAAGGTGAGTGTTTGGGTTCACGGAGAGCCCTCGTCGACACAATGGCTGAGCACGGGCTTCTCTGGACATCACCCCGAAGCTGTGAGCCTTCAACCCGTTAGCGGCGAAACGATAGACCTGACCGACGGGGGTAAGACAATCGGCCACCCCGACAAGTAATACCAATGCGCTTTCAAAGAAACAAGATTGGGGAGACCCTCTTTGTAACCTAATATGAGCGATTGTTGGAAAGAGTTTCCGGGGAACCCTTTTTTGTGCAAAAAAGTGTTCCCCGGACCCCTCCCCAAAAACTCTAACATTATGGTGACATAGGTCAACCGGATACACTATTTGAGAGCCTCTCGGCGGCATCGAGGCCAGGCTACCGTAGCCAGTATCATGACCCAACGGGTTAAGGCTAAAACGGCATTGCCTGCTGTGATCACCCCTTCTGAAAGAAATGTCCAGCAAATGACGAAACTAACAGCCCGTAAATTTCTCCAAAAAATCGCTCAATTTGGGTTGCCAAAGAAGTGCCTCCCCGATTTTACATATTTGAAAGCGAAGTGGTATGATATGACTTTCAACTCGCCCAATTTCTATGCTACATTCGACTCGCGTCACGGGAAATAATCGGTCGTTGAAGCTCCAGAAGTAAACCCATTCCAAAATCCATCGGGGAAAAGACATGGAAAAAATCTGGCTCAAGTCGTATGCGCCCGGAGTCCCTGCGGAAGTCGCCTTAAAGAAACTTACGTTACAGCAGGCCCTTTCTCAAACAGCATCACGATTCCCGGAGAATCCTGCGGCATATTTTCAGGGGAAGGTCGTCAAATACAAAGAACTGGACGACATGGTGTCAAGGTTCGCTTCTGCCCTGTCCGGGTTGGGTGTGAAACCGGGCGACAAGGTAGCCCTTCTGATGCCGAATCTGGTGCAGACGATAGTGGCCACGTATGGGATCTTGCGACTGGGAGCCGTGGCTGTACCCAACAACCCCTTGTACACCGACCGCGAGCTTGAGCATCAGCTCAACGATTCAGGCTCCAAGACCCTTATTTGTCTGGACATCCTGGTTCCCAGAATGATAAAGCTCCGCCAAAAAACCGGCATTAAAGACATTATCTCGTGCCACATCAGGGATTATCTTCCGTTACCGCTGAAACTTCTATTTCCCTTCGTAAAGAAAAGTATGCATTTGAAGACGCCGGCAGAAAAGGACGTTTATGAATTTACCGATCTGCTTAAGTCGAACGACCCAATTTCACGCAACTACGAATCTCGGATGGAAGACACTGCGGTTATCATCTACACGGGAGGGACAACAGGCGTTTCCAAAGGAGTGGCGCAGACCCAGGGCAATCTCTCCGCCAATTGTCAGCAATTGAGGGCATGGTCTCCGGACTTTATCGACGGAAAGGAAGTGGTGCTCGGCTGTCTACCGTTTTTCCATTCATACGGTCTGACAGCGGTGATGAATCTCGCTATTTTCTACGGGTGGTGCCAGGTCGTAATAGCGAAGCCCGAAGCCAAGGTCATTCTTGACGCAGTGGACAAAGCCGGCGTCACTTTCATTCCCGCCGTCCCGACGCTTTTCAACGCCATGATAAACTTTCCCCAGATTAAGAAATACAAGCTCAGCTCCGTGAGAGGTTGTTTTTCTGCCGCGGCTCCGCTTGCGATGGAAACCATACGTGGCTTCAAGGACCTCACTGGTATTCTCATTTCAGAAGCCTACGGCCTTACGGAAACAGGCCCGTGCACCCATGCGATACCAATTGGAGGCAAAGAAAAACCGGGTTGCATTGGCCTCCCGATCCCGAGTACGGAAGCCAAATTGGTGGCAATAGATGACTATGAAAAGGAAATTACCACTGTTGGAGACCCCGGCGAGCTTTGCGTAAAGGGTCCTCAGGTAATGAAAGAATACATCAACCGTCCTGATGAGACTGCAGCGGTACTCAAGGACGGCTGGCTACTCACCGGAGACGTGGCCACAGTGGACGAAGAAGGCTACTTCACTATTGTGGATCGCAAGAAGGACATGATCATCTCGGGCGGCTTCAACATTTATCCACGGGAAGTGGACGAAGTGCTGTTTTCGCATCCGAAAATCCGTGAGGCCTGTGCGATAGGCGTACCTGACAGTTATTCCGGTGAAAAGGTCAAGGCGTTCGTTGTCCTGAAAGAGGGCCAAACTGCGACGGCAGAGGAGATTCTGACCTATTGCAGAGAAAGGCTAGTCAAGTACAAGCTTCCCAAACAGATCGAATTCATTGACGATCTACCCAAAAGCGCAGTGGGAAAAATTCTTCGGAAGGAGCTTCGTAGAATCGACTTGGCAGGCAAGAACCAGTGACACGAATTCGCTTTCAATTCAGTAAGATTGGGGGAACCTTCTTTGGCAAGGAATGTTCCCCCAAACCGTATAGGCGCTAACTTAAAGAATGGGCTCGCGTTATTTCAGCTACTTGGCCAAGTACAACACCGTCACCCCGGCGAAGGCCGGGGTCCAGAATCCGTTTTAAAAGACTGGATTCCGGCCAATGCTAGAAGTTCTTGAGGTGGGGTTCGGGGAGGAACTTCTTTCAAGAATGTTCCTCCCCGATTCTTCCTTGTTTGAATGCGAACTGGTATGAAAAGGGGGTAGCTCAAATGCCCAATCTAAAAGCCGGCGACAAAGCTCCGAGTTTCAAATTGAAAGATCAGAGCGGAAAGACCGTCAGCCTGGCGGATTACAAAGGCAAGAAGCTTCTGCTCTATTTTTATCCCAAGGCTGACACCTCCGGCTGCACCAAGCAGGCTTGCAGCGTGAGAGACGCGGAACCCGATTTGAGCCAGGCCGGCATAGCTGCAGTAGGCATAAGTCCTGACAAACCGGAAAAGCAGAAAAAGTTCGATGACAAGTACAGCCTGGGATTTCCCCTTCTGTCGGATGAAGACAACTCCGTTGCCAAGGCTTACGACGCCTGGGGTGAGAAGAAGATGTATGGGAAGTCGTACGAGGGCATTATCCGCTCGTCCTTTCTAATTGATGAAAAGGGCAAAATTGTCCAGGCTTGGTACAAGGTGAGCCCTGCAGATACCGTTCCGAATGCGAAGAAAGCGCTCGAGTAGCAAAATAGGCCTTGAAGCATGTTGGCGGACAGAGGGTTCCTCAACGCACGGCAACAAGATCAGCATAGCGACAGTTGTGCTCGCGCTGCACATTTTCTGCGCTGTCCAATCATTTTCAAGATTCTTGTACCACTTGCCGTGTCCTTGTTCCTTCTGACCGGCTTTGCGAACATGATCTCGTCAATAAGAGATTCAGTATAATTCCGCATTCAGTCTTCAAAGGAGAGAGTAATGAAAAGGTTCGTGCTTCTACTCGTGTTGGGGATTCTTCTGTCCTCGTCGGCAGTATTGGCTCAAGACACCATCAAGATCGGGTTTATATATGTCCTGTCCGGCCGAGGGGCTGTTTTCGGTGAAGTGGCCAAGCGGGGAGCGGAACTGGCTATCGAGGAAATCAACTCGGCGGGTGGAATTAGCGGAAAGAAGCTGGTGGGCATTTTTGAAGATGACCAAGGGAAGCCCGAAATAGCAGTCGAACTGACCAAGAGGTTTGTTCAGAAGGATCGCGTGGACGCCATCATCGGAGTGGTCACCAGCGGATCGGCCGAAGCCGTTGCTCCTCTGGCTGCGGAACTCAAAGTACCTCTCATCATAACAACTGCCACGACGCCTGTGGTGACCGGCCAGAAGTGCAACAGGTACACATTTCGGGTGACCTGCACAACAGACCAGACCCTCAAAGCCGCGGCCCTGGTCGCAGCTCAGGCCAAAGCCAAGACATGGACAACAATTGGACCGGATTATCTCTTGGGGTACGAAACCTGGGACTACTTTCAGCGCTATTTATCCAAGATTCGGTCCGGCGTCACATTCTTGCCCAAATCAGAGGTCATCTTTGCTCCCATGACTACGACTGATTGGGGGCCGCACATCAAGAAGATTATGAATTCCGGGGCCGATGGCATCGTTATCTCCCTGTGGGGCGGCAATGCGGTTGACTTTCTCAAGCAAGCTGCTCAAGAAGGGTTGTTCAACGACCAACGTTCAGTCATCATGACGGTAGCGGGCTCTATGGATGTTTTCGTGGCTCTGGGGCTGGGGCTCCCTCAAGGAATTTGGTTTGGTAATCCTTATTGGTTTCAGGCAAACACCGGCCCGGTAAACGAAGCCTTTGTCCACCGATATCAAGAGCGATTCCAGGTTGAGCCTTCCTATTCCGCAGCTACGGCATACACTGGTGTAATAGCTTATTGCGAAGCCCTTAAGCGCTCTGGAAGTCCATCACCTGATGCTGTAGTCAGGGCATTGGAAGGTCTTCAATTCGACGCGCCTCTAGGAAAAGTCACCATTCGACCTGAGGATCACCAGGCACTTTTCAACATTGTCTGGGGCCAGACTTCTCAAGCCCTAAGGCTAAAGGGTGGAAAAGTAATCAGAGGGTGGGACCCTATTCTGAGCTTTGGTCCGGATGAGGTCCTTCCCTCTCCTGCTGAAGCCGGCTGCAAAATGAGGTAGCAAAAGCAGGCTGTCTGGAGCTGTCTCGATCATGTGGACTGAGCAGTCCCATCTCATACTAGCCCTCAATTAAGGAAGCAAAATCGGGGAGAGCCTTTTTTAGGGAAAGTTCCCCAAGCAAGCCCTTTTAACAAACCTTTAGCACTGCTCTGCATCTTCATTTTCCGCTGAAAAATGAAGATGCAGGCAAATGCTAGAAGTTCTTGAGGTGGGGTGCGGGGTGGAACTTCTTGCAAAATGTTCCTCTCCGATTATTTTTAGCTTGAACGCCAACCGGTATCAGGTTCTCAGGTACGTTCCGTTATCCGCTGACACCAACCCCTGCTTGATCAATCTCCCTAGATGCTTCCCCA
>JACRDE010000479.1 GCA_016212935.1 Desulfomonile tiedjei
ACGACGCGAGCCCTCAAGGCGCTCAGCGCATGTAATCGTGCTCTGATTCATGCAAACGAGGAGTCGCTCTTTCTCAATGATGTTTGCACGCTCATTGTAGACATTACCGGCTACAGAATGGCCTGGATCGGTTTTGCCTTCGAGGACGATGCGAAAATCGTGCAACCCGTGGCTGTAGCCGGCTTTGAAGAGGGATATCTGGAATCCGTGAAGATCACGTGGGATAACCTGGAGACGGGTAAAGGGCCCACGGGCACGGCGATTCGTACCCAAGAATGCGCTGTAAACCGGAATAGCGCTCTCAACCCGGATTATCATCCCTGGCGATTTGAGGCACTGAAAAGGGGTTATGCCTCCTCGATTGCTTTGCCTTTGGTTGCGGGGGACATGACATTCGGAGCTTTGACCATTTACTCCTCGGACCCGGACGCGTTTGATGCAGAGGAGGTAGAGTTACTGCTACAACTCTCAGGCGACGTGGGTTACGGGATAGACACGCTGCGAATGCGAGCAGAAAAAGAAAAGAGTGACAGGGCCCTTTGTGAGAGCGAACAGCGTTTCAGAGCAGTATTCGAAGTGGCGCAGGATCTCATTTTCCTGAAAGACCAGTCACTGAGATTCACTCTAGTAAACCCTGCTGTGGAAAAGCAGTTCGAGCTCCCTGCCTCAAAGATCATCGGGCTCACGCATGAAGACCTTTTCGGCTGGGAAGGCTCAGCATACGTGCGGGATGTGGACGCTCGAGTTCTCGCTGGCGAATCTGTGGAAGACGAGTATACAGTAAACGTAAGGGAAGTACCGATTACATTCCTGGAAACGAAGATCCCTCTTAGGGACAATGAAGGGGGAATTGCAGGGATTCTCGCCATATCGAGGGACGTTACAGAACGCAGAAGGACGGCATTCTCTATGCCCGATTTCATCGAAGAGTATTCCTCGGATGCAATGAAGCGTACTCTGGCAAAAGCGCGCATAGCTGCCCAAAAGGGATCGACCGTGCTCCTTCTGGGGGAGAGCGGAGCGGGGAAAGATTTTCTCGCAAGATATGTTCACAACAATTCCAATCGCGCTGGTGGGCCTTTCTTCTCTATAAATTGCGCTGCCGTCCCTCCGGAGCTTTCCGAATCCGAACTCTTCGGCCATGAACGAGGAGCGTTCACTGGAGCGCACGGACGAAAAAGGGGTCTTTTTGAGCTGGCTGAAGGCGGCACACTGTTGCTCAACGAAATCGGTGAGCTTTCCCTCGCTTTGCAGGCAAAGCTGCTGTCATTCCTTGATACCCGAAAGTTCACCCGTGTGGGCGGAGAAAAGGAAATCCTTGTCAATGCCCGGCTTATCGCGGCCACCAACAGGGACCTGGAACAAGAAGTCGCCGCTGGCCGATTCAGAAACGACCTGTTCTATAGGATTAACGTAATATCCATAGTGGTACCGCCATTGCGTGAACGGCTGAAAGATATACCTGTTCTGGCGCGAGAAATTCTGTCAGAACTGCAGCGCGAATTACAAGTTCCGTTTGCATGGGATCTGGATGTCGGAATCATTGACCGGCTCAAGCGCTATCACTGGCCGGGAAACATACGAGAGCTTCGCAACGTGCTTGAAAGAGCGCTGATACTGTCTGATGGCAGCAGACTGGTACTGGACATCCCTTCCACTGGGATCGCCAGCAGCGATTGTCTTTGCGAAGTGCGTTTTTCGCCAGACCGTTCGCTTCACGACGTCACCGATGAAGTTACAGAACTCTTATGCTTGGAAGCGATGAGATTTTGTCGCGGCAACAAAAAACTCACGGCCCAGATGCTGGGAATATCGAGAGACTCGCTTTATCGCTACCTGAAAAGATTCGGTGTAGAAAGCGACGATTAGTCTGCAGGCTGGTGCCTTCGACTGCTTAGCGACCACATCGCTACCGCTTGCGAATGGAAATGATCAAGGACCACTGTGAGGAGAGCCGGAAGCGTAACCAAAGTCAGCGGCACAGCGGATAACATCCCTGCTACCATTGCCCAGCCCAAAAACTCCATAGAATAGTGCCGAGAAGTGATCATGGCCACGAAGCCGGCCATTATGGTCAATGATGTAAGTACAGCACGCGGCGTGACTCTTGCCATGGTTTTAGCCACGGTGCTTCCTTCCTCGTGAAGGCTCCCCATGACTACGTGGATGCCGTTGTGAATGCTGAACCCGAACACAAGAGGAGCCACACAGACGATGGAAAACGGCAAACCCATTCCTGCCAGCCCCATTGCTGCCAACGTTACGCAAAAAGATCCGATCATTGGGACCAGACACAGGCCGACCCCGACAGGATTCGGTAAAATCACGAATAAAATCAAAATGAGTGAAGTGAAATCGTAGAGCCCTAGCCTAAGAAGCTCTGAGTCAAGTGAGGAGAGAATAGCCTGCATTGTCTGACGGGTTCCAGAAATTTGCACCTGAACAGGCAGACCTTTTACCGCGTTGAGAATTCTCGCGTCGGCATCTCTTAGAGCTTCAGGATCAGTAATGGCGTCTGAGTACCGGATCTGAGTCAGAAAACGGATTTTACCTTTTATCTTTGCCATGTACCAGGATCGCTCAAGCGCTCCTGATTCATCCCGACCGTCCGAACTCGTCATCGCATCCAGTTCCGAGAGCATTTTGCCGGTCTCATCAAAGGATTCTTCTGCTATCGCAATAGCTTTTTCGGAAAATTCAGTAAGTTTCAAGCGTTCCTTGAATACTTGCTTGAGGTCGTGCCATGATCCGGCTACTGGTTTCAGA
>JACRDE010000480.1 GCA_016212935.1 Desulfomonile tiedjei
CCCTGAATCCGTGGAATTCCAGGATGATTTTCATAATATCCGCTTTGGGGGATATTACGATCTCCAGGTCCTTTCCAGTGACTCTAGAAACGTCTTCCAGCACCTCTCGTTGGGTTGGATCGAATATGGATATCCTCAGCTTACCGTTGGATTCTTCAATGGGAATCAGAAGGAACCTGTCCGAGAATTTCTGGGGCAATGTGCGCGTGACGAAATCCGGGTCCAGTTCAAGGGACTCCAGTCGCATGAAGGGGTAGCCCATATGACCGGCGAGTGCCTCAACAAGAGCGGGTTCCTCAAGAGCTCCTTTGGGGCCTGTAAGTTTCATTTGAGAGATGATTTCCAGCGCGGTTATCTGATGGGCGTGCGGAATAGACTGCTTTACCTGCCTGGCGCGCTCTTGAGCTAGACGATCCTTTACATACAGTTCCGCTTCCTGCATCCGAACTAGTCCGTTGTCGTCGAGGTATCCCTCGTCGAAGAGTATTTCAGCGATCTGATTTACGTCGTCGTACAGATGCAAAATTTTTCCCGAGCAATCGGTATACTAAGGTGATCTTCCGCGGAGCCCGCGAAGATCATTCGTTCGACCATACATCATAATTACTGAGCTGTCAGGAATCAATAGGATGTTTCGGAATGGGGGAATGAGGTGAGCACTTGTTTTGGCCGCGTGAAATGCGGCAAGGACCAAATGCTCACCTCGAGGCTGAATGGGGGTTATTCTTCTTCATCCACGTTTTCGCGCAATTCTTTTCCGGTCTTGAAAAAGGGTAACTTCTTTTCATTGACAGCAATTCTATCCCCAGTCTTCGGGTTTCTCCCGGTATAACCCTCGTACTCCTTTACCATGAAAGACCCGAATCCTCGAATTTCGATTCGGTCCCCATCGATGAGAGCGGCTGACATTGTATCGAAAACCAAGTTGACTATTTCCTCGGCCTTCCTCAACGGAAGCTCCGACTCCTTGGCCAAGGCCGCGATAAGATCTGACTTATTCATGATGGATTCCTATCTTTTACTCACTTGGCCTTCTTGACCGCGTCTCTGAGCGCCTTTGATGCTGCAAATCGGGGTACTTTGGCAGCGGCGATTTTGATTTTTTCGCGAGTCTGCGGATTGACTCCGTTGCGAGCCTTCTTTTTTATCACTCTGAAGGTGCCCAACTCGGATATCCGAATCTTGCCGTCTTTCTTCTTCAAAGATTCGTGCACTGCACCCACCAGTGCACTCAAGGCATTCGCTGCGGCTTTCTTGGAAATGCCTGCCTGTTCGGCCATGCGGCTGACTACTTCTGCTTTGGTCATCACAACCTCCTACCATGCGAAAATATTGACAAAACCGAAATACACTAAAGATGCACCATGTTATCCATACTCTGGCGATTTGTCAAGACAAATACAGATTTGTGGGCGTCGAAAATGCAATCTTCTCCACCGCAGCGCGTTTCCAGTAAATTTTCTTCTTGACAAGAAGCCCGAACCGGACTAACCGCCTTTGCATGCAAACGGGAGGCATGACCCAATGAATGAATTTACGCTTCTGGAGCATCTTGAAAATATAGCAGTCCGGCTCGGCATAGAACTGCGGTACGAGAATCTGGCCGTCAGCGGCATCAGGAGCGAAGGAGGCTATTGCAGGGTCGCGGGGAAGGAGATGATTCTCATCAACAGAAAGGATTCTCCTCGCCGCAAAATCACCATACTTGCCAAATCGTTGAATAGAGTAAACCTTGAAGGGATATTCATCCCGCCTGTGGTGAGACGGGTGATCGAAGAGCAGGTGAACTGATGACTTCCCGCAATTGTTCGGGTCGTACCGCTCGTAGCGAATGAGGCATGGCGCTTCGCCGGCGAAGTTGCAGACTTTGTGTCACATCGGTATCAGACGCGCCAAACGTCAAGCCTTATTACTTTGTGCAGCATCGAGCCTGGCTCCTTCGGTCAATTCATTCGCAGGGCCCCATGATTTGAGGCGGACAGTGTAGAAATTCGGAACACCGTATCTTCCCCTCTGCTCTCCCTGTACGAAATCTTTCCAACATTCCCCGGATTGCGACTATAATCACCTTCGGCTCGTGAGAAAGGAACCGGAATTTGAGGGAAGATGCGGGTATGCTCCGCTTAAAGATGGACGGTCGGCTGACCGACCATGAACTGCTCGAACGAAAGCGTTTCGAGGCTGAGCGGCTCGTGAAGGCTTTCGTTTGGAAATCTGGGTTGGGTGCGGACTTTCCGCCAATCATTTGCCTCGTAGGAGGAACCGGTACCGGTAAGAGCACTTTGTTCAATTCTCTGGCTGGCCGAAAGGTAAGCGAAGTTGGTGCCCGCAGACCTTACACGCTTAAGGCTGTGATCCTTGTGCACGAAGCCTGGGTTGAGCAACTGATGAGCTGCCCTTTTCTGATAGAAAACGGATCGGACACTACGCTGATCACTCATTCGGACCTTCGCAATCACTCAGCCATTTTGGTGGACACCCCCGATTTTGACAGCGTCCAGGTATCCAACCGCGTCATTGCAGAAAACTTCTTCATAATCTGTGACGTAATGCTGTTCGTAACGTCGCAGGAGAAGTACGCGGACCTAGCGGGTCGCAAGATAACAGAAACAGCCAGTGCATGGAAAAAGGATACAGTGTTCGTGATGAACAAAGTCTTTTCCCGAGGGGCATATGATGATTTCGTGCGCTCTATAGGCAGCCATGGCCTTGAAACCCGACCTCTCCTGGTTGAGCGTCTGGAAAGTTCTCCGGACCTGATCGCAGGATTGAATGAACGCCCCGGTTTCGCAGATTTGTTGAATCCGGAGTCTGTTGCGGGCCGGGCACACATAAGGCCCCAGGAACTTAGCAGGCTGCGCTCCCGAGCTGCATCCAGTCTGGAAGACCTTGAAAGCGCACTGAGAGTGCAGCTTGAAAGGGTGGAATCTGCCAACAGCAGGATCAGAGCCATTCTGACTGACGTGGCCGATGACATGGACAGACAGCTCGATGCCTTAGTCACAGACGACGTGGAGGGACAGATTAGAGACAGGCTTCAGAATCTTCTGCGTAAGTACGACATTCTGTTTGTCCCCAGGATGCTCGTGCGTAGAGCCGTAAGAGAGATTTTCGGCACAATAGCCGACCTTTTCGGGGAATCCCGACACCAATCAGCCCTCTCGGAAAGAGACATAAGATCCGAAGACCTGGAACAGACACGATCGGCAGTGCGCCTCAAACCTCTGGAATCGGCAGTGGCTGCCTTGAATCTCAGAGTGGCCGAGTTCCTGGCATCGGATCAGTCTCTGGAAGACCTCCGCAGAGTGGCTCGGGACACTGTCCCGAGATTGGGTGCGGATGAGATCCGGTCTCGTTACGAAGAGACATTCCCTGGGATCGAGCACCTTCTCGAGATGGAGTTCACACGTTTCAAAGACGGCTTGTCCAGCAAGGACGAGCTCAAGCTTTACGGTTCCTACACTCTGTGGGCGCTCTTCATAATAACCGCGGAGGTGGTCATGGGTGGAGGATTTACCCTCCTGGATGCTCTGCTAAATACTGTGATCATGCCCTTCATACCGAAGTGGTTGCTGAATCTCAAAGTGCTGGATGTGCTCAGGGAGATAGGAGAAAGGGTGGACAAGAAAAATCGTGAAGCCTTAGAGCAAATTCTTACGCATCAGGCTCAGCTCTACATATCGGGATTCTCGGGTTTACTCCCTTCACCGGAAGCAATGAAGCATATTTCGGATCTAAGGAGCGGCCTTTCCAATTACGTTCCTCGCTGAAACATACTTTCGCCGCGATTGTCTATGAAGCCTTAACATGCACGCAGCTTTTCGGAAATGCATCCCCATTGCTTGCGGATTTTTGCACCGTGTGTATATTTTGCGTAAAATGAACTTTGCAAGGGAGATCCTAAATGGTTGGTTACTCCACAACAAGATCCGCTGTCTTACTGATAGTAGGATTATTAATTCTTTCTATGGCTCCCATCAAAGCCTATGGGATGGAGGACAAGTTGAAACATTTTACTCTTCCAAACGGTCTGGACGTTTTTGTCAAAGAGGATCACGCCAGGAAAGTTGCGACTATACAAATATGGGTGAAGGTAGGCAGCGCTGACGAAGAATTGTCAGAATTGGGAATAAGCCATGTGATCGAACACATGGCTTTCAAAGGAACAGAGCAACGTGGCGTCGGGAAAATAGCCTCTGAAATAGAGGCGTTGGGCGGAGACATAAACGCCTACACCAGCTGGGATGAAACCGTCTTTCATGTGACAGTCCCCTCCAGCGAAGTATCAAAGGGATTGGAAATCGTAACAGACGCAGTGTTCAGGCCCGCGATAGATCCCAAAGAGCTGGAAAAAGAAAAGCAGGTGGTAATCGAGGAGATCCTTGAGGGAGAAGAGCGGCCGGAGAGGAAGGCCTCAAAACTGTTGTTTCATACAGCGTATGAAAAAGCCCCTTATAAATATCCAGTCATAGGTTACAAGGAGATCGTAGAGAAAATAACCAGGGACGACATCATAAAATTTCGGGCAAAGTGGTACGTCCCGGAGAACATGTTTTTCGTAGTTGTCGGTGACGTAAACCCCGGCGAATTGCGTGCCAATCTGGAACAATACACTGCCGATCTCAAGGCGACCGGCTTCTTCAGGCCGCCTCGAGCGAGCGAGCCTGTCCAGAAGGACATCCGCAGCGCAGTCCTGAGGGATGGTAATTCGCGTGAAACCAGGATGCATATTGCCTTTCACATTCCCTCCATGGAAAGTTCGGACGTGAACGCCCTCGACCTAGCTGCGGACATACTGGGAGCTAGGGAGAGTTCAAGGCTTGTCAAAGCTCTCAAGAAGGAAAAGGGGCTCGTAAATTCAATTTCAGCGTTCGCCCTGACCCCCAAAGACCCAGGAATTCTTGTCGTTTCCGCAACCCTGGATGCCAAGAACATCGAACAGGTGACCAACGGCATAATGGAGCAGTTGGCCTTGCTCCAAAAGCAGCTGCCGGATCCGGAGGAGCTGGAAAGGGCCAAGACTCACATTGAATCCCAGCACATCTATGCGAGGGAAACCGTTCAAGGCATGGCCAGAAGCATTGGCAGCTTCGAGGCTGACCTGGGTGACGCCAACTACGAGGAGAAATACCTGGCACTGAACCGAACAGTCACCCCGGAACAGGTCTCCTCCGCCGTCAAGAGATACTTGGTTCCCCCAAACGTGACGGTTTCCGTCCTGATGCCAGAGACCCAAGCGGAGAACTTCGAGATTGAACAACTGGTGAATCTTATCAGGCCGTTTGGAGCAGCTTCCAAGACTCAGACGGCTCAGGCCGCTGCATCGGAAAACGCAACAGTGGTTAAGACCCTTCCCAACGGCATGAAGGTGGTTTTGCAGCCTGACGACTCCAACCCGGTAGTATCCTTCAGAATAGCTATGCTTGGCGGAAAGCGCTTCGAGACCAAGGAAACCGAAGGAATAATGAATTTTATTTCCCAGATGATTAACAAAGGCACGTCCAAAATGACCGAGGACGAGATCGCCCGCAAAGTAGAAGACATGGGAGGCCGTCTCAACGGGTTCTCCGGGTACGATTCTTTCGGGTTGACGACTAGCTTTTTCAGTAGGCACGTGGACCCAGGCCTGGAGCTCTTGGCACAGCTTTACACAGACTCTGCTTTTCCGGCCGACAAGCTGGAACGCGAGCGGAACCTCATACTCAATCGGATCAAGACCGAACCGGATCGCCCTGTTCAGTACACGGTGAATGTTCTCAACGCCACCGTGTTCAAAGACCACCCTTACGGCTTCGTCAAAGAAGGAACCCTGGCGACTGTGGCCGGGTTCACCGGGGATGATTTGAACCAGACCTATCGCAGGTACGCCGTTCCGTCCAATACGATAATAAGTGGTGTCGGCGATATGGATGTCAACAAAACCATGACCTACATAGAACAACTCTTCGGGAAGCTCCCGGCCAAACAACTCGACGCTCCGGTTGTGCCTCCTGAGGAGCCTCTGAAGAAGGTTCAGGAAAGCATTGTCAAAATTCCACGGGCGAAAACGCATCTAGCCGTGGGGTTCAGAGGTACCACGCTTTCCGACGAGGATCGCTATCCGATGGAAGTGCTGAACAACATCCTTGCCGGTCAGGGTGGGCGGCTCTTCTTGCAGCTCAGAGATAAAGAGTCCCTGGCTTACGTGGTAACATCCTTCGTCAGACCGGGTCTGGAGCCGGGAGTCTTCGCCCTGTACATGGCCACTGAGCCGTCGAAGGCAGACAAGGCTTCAGAGGGTCTTTTGCGTGAAATCGATAAAGTGAAGTCTCAGCCTGTGAACGGCGCAGAGTTGCAAAGGTCGGTCACGAACCTGATCGGAAATCACCTGATCTCGCTGCAGAGCTCATGGTCTAGAGCAGAAAATACGGCCTTGAACACGCTGTACGGTCTGGGATATGATTATGACTCTGTGTACGTCAAGAAAATAGCCAAAGTAACTCCCGACGACGTGCAGAGAGTCGCGAAAAAATACTTGGATCTGAAACATTGTGCGATTGTCAAAATATTGCCGGAAGAAAATGACAAACAATAGGATGGAACTTGCTTCAGACCCCTTTCTGTTCGGACAAGTAATCGGCAATTCATGGCCGGCAGGGAGGCCCCACACCGCAAACGGTGGCGCGGGTCTCAGTGCCCGCCATGTGCACCTTAAGGGAAGCAAGCTCTTGCATGTGCTGGCACACCTGCCTGAACTCTTAGGGAGAGAAAACATTCAAGCAAATCCTGCAGGCGGTTTCAGCTGGAGGATTCAACCTGAAACGCACTCCAAAGAGTAGGAGGAACACCTGAAAGAACGTTGTACTCAATGAGAGAGACAAAATCCAGAGCCGGTCGGGGGTCCGGATTGAACGCTGTGTACGGCTCCGTACGCGGGCTCAAGCCATCTCAGAAGACACGGCTCGAAAAATTGGCTTTGAGAAGAATCCCTGCAAACCGGGTACTGACCCAAGAGATGGCGCGGTTTATGACTGAACTTTCAGCGGAAATGCGCCGGCAAGTGGGAATACTGGTTGATCGCCAGGGGAACATTGACAAAATACTGGTTGGGGATGCCAGATCCATTTTGATTCCGAAGCTGCCCGGATGGAGGGTGGGCGCGGGGCGTCTCAGAGGGTTAAGGCTCATCCACACTCACCTGAAAGACGAGCCTCTCTCAGAAGAAGACCTGACAGACTTGGCTTTGTTGCGTCTGGATTTATTGGCCTCCGTGGGCGTGGATGAAAACGGGTTTCCTACTCTAGTACGCATTGCGCATCTTCTTCCCGACAATCCGCGCGGGGAGATCTGGCAGTTGCTGGATCCCTCACCACCTTCCCTTCTGGACCTGGATTTCACTTCTTTCGTAAAATCGTTGGAGGACGAGATATCGCGTTCCGTGTCTGCTCGCTCGGTAAAGGGACACGTGGACCGGGCGTACCTCATCGGCAGAACTGTCGGCAGAGAATGGCAGATCGAAGAATCCCTGAACGAATTGACCGATCTCGCGAAGTCCTGCGGAGTCGATGTTGTTGGAACGGCTATCCAAAGAAGAGATTCCGTTGACCGTCACTTCGTGGTGGGTAGAGGAAAACTGAGGGACATAGTCATTGATGCCTTACAGAAAGGGGCGGAGTTGATCGTGTTCGACACGGAGTTGAGCCCGAGCCAAGTCAGGAGCATTGGGGATTTCACCGAACTCAAGGTGATCGATCGCTCACAGGTCATTCTTGACATCTTTGCCCAGAGGGCCAAATCCAGGGAAGGCAAAATTCAGGTGGAACTGGCCCAACTGAAGTACGCACTTCCGAGGCTCGCGGAGAAGGATGATGCCCTTTCCAGGCTCACGGGAGGAATCGGGGGACGCGGTCCGGGAGAAACCAGGCTGGAAATAGATCGCAGGCGCATCAGGAGCAGGATAGATTTTCTGGAAAAACAGATTATTCAGTTGGGAAGACGCCGGGCTCTTCGCAGGGAGCTACGCAACAGGCGTGAGGTTCCGGTCATTTCTATCGTGGGTTACACTAACGCGGGAAAATCTACCCTTCTCAACAGCTTGACCAAATCCAACATTTTGGCTGAAGACAAGCTCTTCGCTACGCTCGATCCTACGAGCCGAAGGCTGAGGTTTCCTCGGGAAACGGAAGTGATCATCACCGACACAGTTGGATTTCTTAAGGATTTGCCCGAGACCCTTGTGGCGGCGTTCTCAGCGACTCTTGACGAACTTGCCGATGCGGACCTGCTGCTCCACGTGATCGACTGCTCCAATCCCGGGTTTGAGGCCCAGATGAAAGCGGTCGAAAGCCTGCTGGAGAAACTGAGTTTGAACCTAATTCCCATGATCAGGGTCTTCAACAAAAAAGACCTGGTCGATCCTGAGACAGCGAGCAACATCTGCGCCACGTACGACGGAATAGCTGTGTCCGCAAGGGATTCAAAGAGTTTTCCTCCACTTATCAAGCGCATGGAAGACGAGATTCTGACGGCCATCGCCATGAGAATAACCCAGGACGTTAGTACGCAATTTGCAGGCAACGGAAAAGGCTAGACTTATATGATTGCGATTGATCGCTTTCATAGCAGTGCGTCGCACGACATGGAGATTGCCCAAGTCGACGGTTTACAGCCTAGTTGACACAGCAAGGAGGCATGCCGCCTCGACCGAAAACTTGCACACTTTTGTGACGAACCGATACGAAACAGGTTTTTCATAATGCCCGAAACACCGGCGTCAATGGACAGGACGCTTCTTATAGTGTATCACTCTCAGTCCGGAAATACGGAGCAGCTGTCGCAGGCCGTTGAACAAGGGGCCCTTGGCGAGAAGAGCGTGACCGTCCGACGACTCCCCGCGTGTGCCGTAACAGCTGAAGAACTGTGCAACTGCCGGGCCTTGGTGATTTGCAGCCCCGAGTACTTCGGATACATGGCAGGAGCAGTTAAGGACATGTTCGACCGCACATACGAGCAAGTCCGACCAAAGATGCTCGGAAAATCGTACACTATTGTTGTTTCCGCGGGGAATGACGGTTCGGGCGCTCTTGCGAGCATAGAACGTATTGTGGCAGGCTTCAAATTGAAAAAGGTTCAGGAACCCGTTGTGAGCCGAGGTGCGGTCTTGGAGGAAGCCCTTGCAAAGTGTAGGGAGCTGGGACAAACGTTAGCAGCAGGAATGGCATTCGGTATTTATTGAAAGCGAGCCCAAAAGGTAAAGGTGCTGTATGCGAGTGCTCAATATTCATGAACGTGCGCTGAACACATCAGAACAGCTAGCAGGCGAGGTTCTGGATTCACTCGCTGGCCCGGACGACAGACTCTGGCCAGGGGATAGGTGGCCAAGGATGGAATTTGATTCGCCCCTTGGCATTGGTGCTCGAGGCGGCCACGGGCCGGTACGATACACAGTGCAGGATTATGTCCCAGGCCGGAAAGTAGTCTTTCAGTTCGCACTGGCAGGTCTGGCGAATGGGCTTGAAGGTCGCCATTGGTTCGAAATTGTCCCGACCCCAGAAACCACAGTGTTCCGCCACGTCATAGACGCTGAATGCGGCTTCGTCATGTGGCTGAAATGGGCCTTTCTGATCCGCCCGCTACATGATGCCCTGCTCGAGGATGCTTTCGACAAAGTGGAACTTGATCTTCACGGCCGCTTACAACGGCCCTCCTCCTGGAGCTTGTGGGTTCGAACACTTCGGAAGCTCGTGGCAGGCCGCCCGGTAAAGCGCACCTAATTGCCAGGCTGTGCCTCACAGGCGGTGATTTAATGCTAATTTTATTGGGTTTGAACACCCGGATGGGCACAAGTAGTCCCTATAGCCCCCTTAATACTTACGTTCCGCGCTATCAGGCGTGTGAGAGGGTCCATTTTTCCGAGTAGGGTCATTGGATGGTGGTTTCTCGGAGTCCATGTCTGCTTGTCCGGGCTGTTGCGGGTTGAAGGGAAACGAGTTTTTTCATATAAGCCTC
>JACRDE010000482.1 GCA_016212935.1 Desulfomonile tiedjei
GTATCTTTTGGCGGCACTATTGGCTCTAGTTCTGCTAAGTATCCCCGTTTGGAGCTGGTTTTTCATCAGGAAGCACCGTTCACCCGTGCCGGCAGAAAAGGGGCTTGCCAATCTCGGCCAGACAGCAATTTTGCCCGCAGTTTTCCCCGTCCAGCCCGAAGTTGGTGTCTTTGATTCGGCAGCTGATAGGTATTTGAAGGCCGGCCCTGAATTGCGAAGAATTATGGAGGAAACCGAGCGCCTGATCGGTCACGCTCGCAGCAACGAAGAACAAACTTACCGGAAATTCGATCTGGATAAGAATCGCCGCCTGGGCAATCCGGATATGCTTCACTGATTACGAATATCGCTGGGCCTTCAAGCCATTGATATCGTAGCGGTAAAATAAAGCCGGATTTTCTCTGATTCCAGCTCGCGGTCTTCTTCCGATAGCTTCACTGCAAGTTGCCGCAGGCTGCCACTAAACGTGCCTGGGAGCGGGATCACAAATCTTGAGTATGAGCTCCTCCAGTATGCTTGCCGGTGAGCGTGCTCCCACTCTGGAAGATTTCATCATTATGTCCGCATGGAGGATTGCCTCCATTATTCCGGTCAACTGCTCCATGGGGAATTTCTGCGAGTCTCTTAATAAGAAGTACAGGGGGTAGTCTTTCATTGAGAGGATGTCGAATTTTCCTTTTCCTTTGAGTTGCGGATTTTGCGCTCTCACAGTATTGAGCGCGGGAAGGAATGCCTCGTAGGACATTCTCGGTTTCCAGTAAGGGCGGAAGACAGTGAAAAGAAGCTCGCGCGCGAGAATGAGTTTGCGGAAATCAGAGGCAATTGCCCCGAGAATCTGTAGCGGATGCGACACGTTCGGAAGGTTTTCGTGAAGCGAGCGAAAGCTCTTGGCAAGATCTCGGCTCCTAAGTGCGTTGATCAAGTCGAAAAAGACCGCTTCATGGAAGTCAGCGAATATTTCGTCCACGTCAGCAGACGTGATTTTCGTCCGGTCCCCCACGTATCCGATCAGCTTGTCCAGTTCGCTCTGTAACCTCCTGACTTCTTTCCCTGAACGGGCATACATCTTTTCGAGGGCCTGGGGATCGATCTCCTTTCTGGCACGGTCCAGGGTTTCCCGGACTCTGCTATTGAAAAAGGATCTCTCCATGCCCGCGCCGTATTTCTGTTCACGCACAGAGCATTCTATGACACGGCCATGCTTTTCGACTGCCTTGAAAAGCCGTTTGCGCTTGTCTGCTCCAGGAGCTGTAAAGATGAGGGCCGTGCCCTCCGGAAAAGATGAACAGATCAGCTCTTCCATAAGATTTTCATCGACCCCGCGGTGGCGGACCGGACCATCCTCAAGATATGTTTGAGCCATTCGAAGAAGGTTTTCCTTTTCATCTGCCGCGGGCGAGTCACCGGAAATTTCATAGATCCAATCGATACCGGTTTTGAGATCTTCCTCACTGACTCCCGTGAGACCCAACAATTGGCCGAACGTACGAAGCGCGCTCTTACGATCCCCCGATTTCCACGATTCGAGGGTTTTAGCCAAGATGTTTCTCTGGTCCGTCCGGCCCATGAATAGAGGAGTTTGGTCGACGACTATGACGCGATTCCCCCCGAAAAGAGACGGAGTAAAAACGTGCGTGGATACTTTTGATTGGTCGAGATTGGCGCCGTCAAAAACCACCAGGTTGGTATCGCGCAGAACAGGGTCCAGCAAGGATTCTACCAGCTTCCCAAGCCGCTCTTTGACTAGGAATTCATCTCCGAACAACAGATAAACTTGAGCCGGAGTTTCAAGCGGATTTTCCTCGGGTGGAATTTCCTTGAGGGTTTTTTTCATCTGATTGATTCACACAAGGATTCGGACAGGGGCAAGTGAACCGAACGCGCCTATCTTTGATTCGCAATTCTGGCAGCTATTCTTGCTTGGAGCAACGAGCCTCGTATCGCTCAGGGGATAAAAGGACAATTAATCCGCAGCAATATCGTCCTACTTGGGCTCTGCGCTGTCCTTCCGGACTGGAGTGGACGCGTCGTCCGGCGATTTCAGAGAGTCCCCATCGCTATTGAGGTTTCTCTTGAACGATTTTATGCCCTTGCCTATTCCACCCATGATCTCTGGAATTCGCTTAGCTCCGAAAACAAGCATAACTATTATAAATATAATGATTATTTCCCACAGACCCGGCATAGTAAGGGTTCCTCCTGAACCCGAAAAGGTTAGTTTTCTATTTTTTTCGAACTTTAGCTCAAAACAGGAGTCAATTATAAGAAAGATAAAACAAGTGGTCAAATGTTCCTTTGGGATGGGAGACAGCGCGGAAATTGGACGTACATGTCCGATTTTGCACAGCGGCATAACAGGTTGATTTCGCTAGTTGTTGGCGAGTCAAGCCGTCCGAGGTGTTCGATTCCGGACAGCCCGCTTTGCGCAAGGGCGGAATTCTGTAGCTGTAACTTATTATAATTGGAGCATTTGTTCATTTGCCGTCAGTTGGCATTGTGATTGCAATTAGAAGGGGGCATGAAAAAAAAAAGAGAGGCAGCATGAGCCAGAACAGCGATAAAATCGAAAACACCACTGATCGGCAAGAACAAGTCATAGCTACCTTGATAAACCCCATTCATGTCTTCTCGGGCGCTGTGTCGCCGAAGGATTATATAACAGCCCAAAAACAGCTACTCCGGGATTTTGGTGAGGACATCTATTTCAACTGGCAGCTGGAGATCCTTCATGCGGAAATTGCTTCCATAATTGAAGAGATCAAGCTGGAGAACAGCGGTCCTCGCCCCAACACCACCGCAGTGGGGCAAGCCTAACACCCCGCGGTGAAAGAGATCCCGTTTGTACCATATACGGGCCCATCGGGAGTTTTTTTGACCATCCAAGTTACCTCGGGAAAGTGGGACTCCGACATGGAGAAAAGGTAGGCGAGAAAGCTTCGTTCCGCGACTCGCCGAAAAGATCACACCAAGGCCGGGAATACGCCTGTTTCCGGCCATTATTTTTTTTGGAGCTTTCTTTCCCTTCGGCGCGCAGACTGGAGGTTGTCGTATGCTGAAAGTGTCTGAAGAATGGAAAAGAGAATATCCCGGAGCGCATGTCGGAATAATGACTATGCGCGGAGTCGAGAATCCACCATCCTGCCCTGCCCTGGAACTTGAGAAAAAGCAGCTCGAAGATGACCTTCGTACCCTTTTCGGTGGCCGGAGTTCATTGAAGGATCTGGAGCCGATCAGGGCTTATCAAGACTACTACAAGAGATTCAAGAAGACCTACCATGTGCTGCACCAATTGGAATCCATAATATTCAAGGGGAAATCAGTGCCTCGTGCGGCGGCTCTGGTCGAGGCGATGTTTGCGGCCGAACTCCGGAACATGCTGCTCACCGCCGGACATGATTTGGATTCCGTTAAGGGACCGCTCAAACTGGATATTGCGCAAGGACATGAGAAATACGTGCGTATTAACGGATCCGAGCAGATACTCAAAACGCGTGACATGTTCATTTCGGACTCGGAAGGGGTTATCTCCAGCGTCATATACGGGCCGGACCTGCGAACCATGATAAATCCCGGAACAACAAGCGTGATATTTACTGTGTACGCGGTTCAGGGTGTGTCCGAGCACGCGCTCCGGCAACACTTGAACGGAATTGAGGCGAACGTAAAATTGATAGCCCCGAACTGCAGCACCGAAACCATGCTGGTTTTCTCGGCAGATTGAGGAAAGCTTATTGTTTCTGACTCAAGTTGTAATCGCCAGAACGAGCATTGCCACAAGTGCGACTCGCTGTAATGATTCACTTGCACGGGGCAACGAGGCTCCACGGAGTGTCGTTGCAGCGAAGCGAAGCAATCTCCAAAACCCGAGCGCTGGAGATTGCTTCGTCGTTTCACTCCTCCTCTTTCCCGCTCGTAAGTGAATGGATACGGCTCTTTTCTAATTATTTTCCCCCTCGCCCTTGCAATGGACTATACTTACGGAGCGCCGAACCCGGATCTTTCAGGTGAGTCCGGGAAACGCGATGAATCAGTCTTATTACCGGTCTGGAGATGAGGCTACTTTTTCTTTGGGGAGTTCAAAATGGCCGCTGATTTCGTCTTTGCGTACGGCTCTAACATGAACCGTTCGGACCTTCGTTCTTGGTTGGAGTCCGACGGTCAGGATTCTTCTCTCATTGTGGGCGTGTATCCCGCAAAGATTGAAGGCTATGATTTCGTCTGGGATTATTATTCCCAGGGCAAGGCAGGCGGAACGGCCAACCTGGAACACAAAGAAGGGTCAACAATCTGGGGCGTTTTGATTGAGATGGAGGATGATCTCCTGAAGGCGTTTGATCGCAAAGAGGGGCACCCTTATTTCTATTCCCGCGGCGAGAGCCGGGTTCCTGTCACCAGAGTCGAGGACGGAAAGACATTCCTTGCCTGGCTTTACGTTGCCAGGGCAAATAAAGGCGGCAGACGCGACGTCAAACCAACCCGGGAATATAAAAAGATCGTACTGGAAGGCGCAGTTTTCTGGGGTTTTCCGGAATCTTACATTGAAAAGATAAGAGCGTGGGCAACGAAGTGATACCAAGTTGATTGCATCGGAAACAGGGCGTCATGCCGATTCGCTTTCAAATATGTAAAATCGGGGAGGCATTTCTTGTAAGAAGTTCCTCCCCGAACCCCACCTCAAGAACTTCTAACACTCGCCGTAACCCCGGCTTGCCCAACGGCGATCAATTCATTTCTTCGAGAGCGGAACCAGCGGAACTGTGGTATAGGCCCGAAGAGACCGGGTTCAGGCGAGTAGGCTGATAAGTGCTTGTTTGATATGTGGTCCCCCGCCATTGAAGCGCATCCTTCATCAATATCTTCTTCACAATCACGATGAACACCCAGATAAGCATCAGGTTGCCCAGGCCGAAAAGACCGGACAATTTCTTTGGAGCTCCCATCTGCGTGCAGTAGAAAGCGCTCACTGCAGAGGCTCCCAGAGTAACAACCGCTGGAAGAATGAACCAGGTGTTCGGCCACAACTCCCGAGCCGCGGGTGCGAAAAAGCACAGGGCCAATACGAACGCGGGGAAGCTCATAAGCACATGGACGCCCAGGTACTTGAGCACAGTGGACATACGATAGTTCATTGAGGCGCTTAGGATTCTGGTCCAGCCATCTACTACCTGACTGAAATTGGTGTACATCCTCGTGCGGAGCAATTTGCGGCCATTAGCGAAAAGAAGGCCCAATCCGGAGGCCTTGACTCGCATCCCTATCCCAATGTCCTCTACTGCAAGATTCCGTACGTCCCTATGGCCGTCGATCTTGTCGTACGCCTGCCTGTTGATCAGATAGAACATCCCGTTTGCCGAAGCCACCGGGCTCGATGGATCGTTAACGCGGGCAAGGGGAAACAATATGCATGACATCGCGGCAAATGTAGGCTGGAGGGCCTTTTCCCAAAATGTCTTCATGACGAACTGAGGACTGAGGGTTATCATGTTGACGTGGGCATTGACAGCCTCATGGTAGCATTGTGCGATCGCCGACTTGTGCAGAGTGCTGTCTGCATCCAGAAAGGCCAGCCATTCGCCTGACGCGTGACGCACGCCCGCATGAAGCGCGTGACATTTCCCTGTCCATCCCTGCGGCAGATCGGTGACCTTCACGATCTTGAAGGGTGCCTTTTCGCCGGCAAGTTGCTCCGCTACTGCCAAGGTGTTGTCCGTGGAACGGTCATCAACCAGTATCAATTCGAGTCGCGGGTAATCCTGTTCAAGCACGGATTGCAGGCAGTCCCTTATTACTGCCTCTTCATTGTGCGCCGGAACAACGACTGAGATCAGCGGAGCGTTCTTGGGCAACAGCGCTATGCGTTTCGGATCCACCAAGGGGACACGGTCGGATGCGGTTTCAACCAGTTCGCGTGCTCTGAGTACCCAGAACCCCATTTCGAAGAGCAAAACCGCCCCCGCCAGCACAAATAAGAGATCGTTCAATGCTTATCCTGTTTTTCGTCGAATATCTTTTCTACGATAGACGGCTCAATCTACCAAAAACCTGTGAGTTTTTCACCAATTTTTTGGGGATGAGCGAATCCTTTCAGTTGCTCGGAGGTACCGACCAATCCAGGTTGTTATTGCACCAAGCAGTCGAAACTGTCTCAGAATTCAAGCGACACTCTGAATCGTGCGACGAAGTCCCGGCGCTGAAGAAACTGTCTCAAAACTGATTTGATGCCTTGAGCCGTGCCACACGGGTACCCGGCGCTAAAGCACCGGGCTACTGTCAATCGCCCAACTGGGGCTCAGATGGATGGCGTCCCGCAGGGACGCTGCATAGTAGCCCGGCAATTCATTGCCGGGAGAATAATATCGTGCCACGATTTATCATTGGGCGTAAATTTTTAGACAGTTTCTGAAGCACCGGGCTGCTGTCAATCGCCCAACTGGGGCTCAGATGGATGGCGTCCCGCAGGGACGCGAGACAGTAGACCGGTAATTTTTTACCGGGGAAAGAAGAGCGTACCACGATTTCGTTGCGCAAACCAGGAGTGGGCCAGCCAGTATCTGTCCCTCCGTCTGTAGGCCGAGACCGCTTCCTAGTTCTCGAAATGACATATTATCGGCTTCGCTGCCCCGCGTAAAAGACCGAAAATAATATTCGCCTCCCAAAAAGAAACGGAGGGCCGAAGCCCTCCGCTAAGTTAACCGATTTGTATCGGGTCTAGCCCTAGAATTCTGCCGATACTTTAATCTCAGTTCCAAAAATCGGGTCAATGTTACGGTTGGGAATCGTTCCCCAATTGGCGGCTGTAGATGGGTTGTTCCAACCGGCATTCAACTTACTTATACATGCATGGTTGAACCATTTACCAGGCTGCCAATAAGCGAAGGTTGCGTTCACGACCAAGCCTTCCAGCAGTTTCCAGTCTAAACCAGCGTCAACTTCCCAGCCAAGGTTGTTGTCCGGAATATTGGGAGCAACTGCAACAGGTACTTGGGCACCAGTGCGGGTGCCTCGGTAGGCACCAAAAACGCGGCCGTCGCCGTCTACCGTAGGATTAGGTGCGAGATAGCCCCATCCATAGCCATTACCAACCCGGTCAGCCCAGAAGAAGCTGCCGTATACGTTCAAGTTTGCGGCTACAGCGTAATCCATTCTGCCTGCATATGTCATAGCGTCTTCAACATAACCATTGTTGGTGTCCTGGTTCATGTAAGCGCCCAATCCATAAGCATACACCATCAGATAGCTGTAAGGACGGTACACGCCGGTGTTAGAAGAGGTGGCCGACTGGTATCTGAGGTCACCGGATACGATGACCGGTCCTGTGGTCGCTCCGCTCCCGATCGCGTCGATGAGCGAGCCCTGATTGATGTTGTTTGTATAGCCTCCTCGTCTGTCAGGGCCTGACAGCCATGACGACATTACGGCTATCTTCGTGGGGCCTGCCATCACGCCCAGTTCAGCCATCAGGCGGTAATTCTGCCTGTAGGCGGTGGCTGCTCCACCAGGGAAGCCATTGGCGTCTCTCAGGCGATCCA
>JACRDE010000481.1 GCA_016212935.1 Desulfomonile tiedjei
GGTGGAAGCGGGAAATATCCGGATTCCAGGAGCCATCTCAGCCCGCATGTTCTTTGGATTGCGCTTCATGCGATCATCAGGCTCACACTCCGCCCAGTACAGTATCAATAGACGTGACCAATTTGTGCAACCAGCGATGCCCCATTTGCCTGGCTTACGTGGACGCGATGGGATATGCCTACCATCCGCCTTTGGAATACTTCGAAAAAATTTTCAAACATTTCGTGAATAATGATCCGCGCCCGAACATGTGCTTTTTCGGCGGCGAGCCCACTGTGCACAAAAACTTTCTGGAAATTGTTCGCATGGCCCGGTCGTACGGCTTCCAGGTGCAACTTTTCACGAATGGCCTAAAGCTGGTAGACAAGCAGTACTGCAGAGAACTGTGTTCCATGGGAATTCAGGTCAATTTCGGATTGGACGGAACACGACCCGAGATTTACAAGGCGCTGCGGGGAGACAATTCCTTGGAGGCTAAGAGAAAGGCACTTGAGAACGTTGTAGAGTGCGGCGTGAACAAGCTTGTGATCATATCGACTTTCGCTGTTGGCGTCAATGACTCCAATATGCGAGAGATGCTGGATTTCATTCACGATTACAGACAGCATGTTTCGGTATGGGGGTTCGTGCCCCTGACCCCTTGTTGGGAACCGGGCAACGTGGCGCTGGAGCCGACCACCACCGAGTGCGTGGAAAGAGTTTTTGAGGGCATGATTCCAGGGATGGAATTCGTTTCCACCGGCCTTATGAAGTTCAAAGTGCTATCGAAATTTTTCGGGAAGCAGACGCTTGGCGGATCGCATCCCAACTGCGAAAGCGCAACCCTGCTGATTTCGGACGGTGAACGGTATCTGCCCGTCTCCAGCTATCTGAAAGGCTCCCTTTCCGAACTCCTGGTTGAATTAAGGCAACTGGACACAACGCTGGCCCAGAAGTCCGCGGAAATTCCTTCGACCGGCTTCCGCAGGATGTTATTTGACATAAATACTTTCGTAACCCTCATAAAAGCACTTAAGAAGAACCTCGATATGAGCAGCATATTCGGCGGATCCATATTCACGAGGGTCTTGTCCGCCATCGCGGACCTCCTTAGGGGCCGAAAAATAGACGCCATACTGAAGGATAGGACCAGCTTCAAGCATGTACTCACCTTGTTGACAATCCCGTACGAAGACAAGGGAGGACTCGAGGACGCTCGCTTGAAGGATTGTCCGGCGGTCTTCGCTTACGAAGACGTCGACACAGGTAGAATTAGGACCACGGCTTTTTGCTCGTGGCAGACGATAAAGGACGATGTGTGCAAAAAAATTCAGGCTCACTATCAAGGGGGAGCAGCGGAGAAAACCGCAGTTGATTACCAAAAGTAATTTGTCTAACCCCTTCTGTTACGTGTTTACGCTTTCTAATTGCATGTTTTCGGCTGGCAGCGGTCCGGAATACCAGATAACGCTTGGAATTCCGGACTCCGCATTCCGGCCCCAAGGTGAGTTATAGCTCCCGCCGATTCCAGAATATCTGAACAAAATCCTCATCTCCTGCCGGTCCGCTTGACGTCGGCTCGCTCCATTGATAGAAATCACTTGTGATCCCATTGAACTTTTTGCATCCGGGAGAATGCTTATGAGGCCTAGACATCTAATTGTGAAACCGGACTTGCCTGCCGAAATGCAGGGACTGTTAAACGTCGGCAACAATTTGTGGTTTACCTGGAATCCAATCGTTAATCGATTGTTTCAGGCACTTGACCCGGATCTTTGGGAAAAATGCGGGCACAATCCTATCCTTCTATTGGGGATGCTGTCACCGGAACGCAAGCAGGAAATAATTCAGGACGCATCATTGATGGATCGCATCCGAGAGGCTGAAACAGCCATGGAAGATTATCTCAGCAACCTCGGGATCTATTCTTTTAACCTTGAGAAACCGATTGATTACCGCATAGCCTATTTCAGCATGGAATACGGTCTGAGCGAATGTCTGCCGATCTATTCGGGCGGGCTCGGGGTTCTTTCGGGAGATCACCTCAAGAGCGCATCAAACCTCTGCTTTCCGCTCATGGGCATGGGATTGCTATATCAAAAAGGCTATTTCAAGCAATATCTGAACATAGACGGATGGCAGCAGGAATCGTACCCTGACAATGATTTCTATAACCTGCCGGTGTCAAAGGTTCGTGATGATAAAGGCA